>JBDTOH010000361.1:0-6155 GCA_039933355.1 Gemmatimonadota bacterium
ATCGAGGGCGAGTCGATCGCGGACCAGCTCAAACGCGAGAAGCTCGTCCCGGTCGTCGAAGCGGTTCGGATTGCCGCAGAAGTGGCCGGGGCGCTCCAATACGCCCACGAGCGCGGAATCGTTCATCGGGACATCAAGCCGCAGAACATCATGCTGGCGGCGGGCCACGCGCGGGTGGCCGACTTCGGGATTGCGCGGGCCCTGAGCGGGAGCGGCGCCGACAAGCTCACCGGCACCGGCTTCGCGATCGGCACGCCGCACTACATGAGCCCGGAACAGTCGGACGGCGGCGACGTCGACGCCCGGAGCGACGTCTACAGTCTCGCCTCCGTGCTGTACGAGATGCTGGCCGGTGAGCCTCCCTACACCGGTCCTTCGATGCAGGCCGTCATTGCGAAGCGGATGAAGAACCCGGTGCCGAAGGTCTCGACCCTGCGCGAGGTCGTGTCCCCGGCGCTCGAGGCCGTGATCGAGAAGGGGCTCGCGAAAGAGCCGGTCGATCGCTATCCCTCCGCGGCGCAGTTCGCCCTCGCGCTGCAGCGGGCGATGCGGCCTTCCGTGGCGGCCGCTCGGCTCGGGCCGGTGGCGGCTCGGCGGCGCAGGGTGGCGCTCGGCGTCGGCGCGTTCGTGGCCGCGGTGGTCATCGTGGGGTCGCTCTTGATCGGCCGGCGGCTCGCGGCGTCGCGGGTCGAGCGAATCGCCGTGCTGCCCCTGGAGAATCGGCTCCAGGATTCGACCAAGGAGTACCTCGTCACGGGAATTCACGACGCGCTCATGGCCGAGGTCTCGCAGCTCCGCTCCGTGGTAGTGATTGCGCGGGGTTCGGTCATGTCCTACGCAGCGTCCACCAAGACCGACCGGAAGATCGGCGAGGAGCTCCGGGCGGACGCGCTGGTGAAAGCGAAGATCGCGTCGGCGGGAGACAGCATCAGCCTCACAGTGGACGTCATCGACCCGGCGTCTGAGACGCAGCAGACGCGGGTGTACGCCACGAGCGCGGGGCGCGTCGTCGCGCTCGCGCGAGATATCGCGCAGATGGTCGGCCAGATTCGGGGGAAGCAGGCGGCCGATCCGGCCGGACCCGCCGCTCATCCGCCCAACGATTCCACAGTGGTCGAGGCGTATCTCAAGGCGCGCTACTATACGGTCCGAGGCGGTCCCGACGATATCGCGCAGGTGGACCGCTATCTCGAGCAGGCGATGCGCGCCGACTCGACCTATGCACCCGTCCATGCCTTGGCGTCGGCGCATGTGATCAACCAGATGTTTCGCGGCCTGCTCTCCCCTCACGTCGCGTTCGAACGGGCCAAAGCCGAGGCTCGGCTCGCGATCCAACTCGACGAGCGACTGGCGGATGCCCACTATCAGCTGGGCTACGTGCTGGCGCTGTACGACTGGGACTGGGCCGCCGCCGACGCGGAGTTCCAACGGGCGATTGCGCTCAACCCGAGCAACGTCGAGGCCGCGGCCATCTACGGCTTCTTCTTGAGCTGGATGAACCGGCCCGCGGAGGCGCTCAAGTACGCCCAGCGGGCGGCGGCGCTCGATCCGGTGTCGCTCGTGGCGGCGACCAACGTGGCCACTGTCCTATTGCTCGGCCGCCGGTTCGACGAGGCGATTGCCACGGCGAACGAGGCGGTCCTTCTCAACCCGTCGTTCGCGCTGGCGTACGAGCGGCTCGGCCTGGCTTACGAGGGAAAGCAGGCGTATCCAGAGGCTCAGGTCGCCTATCAGAAGGCGCTCGCGCTCTTCCCGAACGATCCCTTCCGACTGGCCAGCGTCGGACGAGTGTACGCCAAGGTCGGCCGTGCGGACACGGCCCGCGTCATCCTGGCCGACCTGGTGGCGAAGGAGGCCACCTCGTACGTCGCGCCACTCGCGATCGCGTCGTTGTATGTGGCGCTGAATGAGCCGGATCGCGCCATCGACTGGCTCGAGAAGGGCTATGCGAGCAGGTCCGCGGAGATCGTCGCGCTCCAAGTCGCCACGCTCTGGGATCCACTTCGGTCCAATCCCCGATTCGTCGCCCTGTCCAAGCGGATGAAGTTCCCCCGGTGACGCTCGGACTGCCGGTCCGTCCTTCGCTCCGGCGGCACTACGCCGTTCATATCGAGCCGGGCGAGGGCGTTTTGCTCCTGGCGGGATCGGAGCGCAGGCTTCTCCGCGGCGCGCTCTACGAGCGGTTGCTCCCGCTGCTCACCGGCGAGCGCTCGACCGACGATCTCGTCGATTCGTTGATGCCGGAGTTCCCTCCCGAAGAGGTCTACTATGCGCTCCTCGGGCTGGTCCGCACCGGGGCGCTTCGGGAGGCCGGGGAAGCCGGATCGCCGGAAGCGACGGCGTACTGGGACGCCGCCGGTGCCCGACCCGACGGGGCCGCCGCCCGGCTCTGCGAGCATAGCCTAACAGTGCGGCGGGTCGGGCTCCTGCCCGGGATCGATGAGGCGGCGGCGTTTGCCGCGGCGGGCCTCACGATCGCGCCGGACGGTTTGTGGGACGTGGTGCTCGTGGACGATTACCTCAATCCGGAGCTCGAGGGACAGAACCGCCTCGCAATGGAGACCGGGCGGCCTTGGGTGATCTGCAAGCCGGTCGGGCGCGAGGTCTGGGTGGGGCCGCTTTTCGTTCCCGGCGAGACGAGCTGCTGGACCTGCCTCACGCAGCGGCTTCGGCAGAACCGGCCGGTCGAAGCGTACCTCGGACCCGGCCTCGTGCAGGCCTCGATCTCGCTGCGGGCGAGCGTCGGTCTCGCGTTAGGCTGGCTCGGCTGCGCGCTCGCGACCGCGGTCGCAACCGGACACTCCGAACCGCTCCGGGACAACCTCCAGACGCACGACACGATCACCGGCCGGTGGCGGCGTCACGCGGTGCGGCGGCGGCCGCAGTGCGATAGCTGCGGCGCGCCGGATCTCTACACGGCATTGGCAAGCCGGCCCCCGGTCCTCACCCGGCGGGACAAGCGGCTCGGCGACGACAGCGATCAGCGCTGCGTGGCGCTGGCGGCGACGTACCGCGACTTCCGCAAGCAGATCGGGCCGGTGACCGGGATCGTCACGGGCCTGACCCGACATCACGCCCGTGAGTCGAAGCGGGTTCAGGCCTACAGCGCCGGGCCTAACGTCGGGCTGCGGTACCACGGTCTCGACGGCCTCCGCACCACGCTCGCGAGCACCAGCGCCGGCAAAGGCGCCACCGCGCTCAAGGCGAAGGTCTCCGCGTTAGGTGAGGCCCTCGAGAGGTACTCCGGCGTCCATCAAGGAGACGAGCCTCGGGTCCGGGCCCGGCTCGCCGACCTGCCCGGTGCGATCCATCCCAACCGGTGCATGCATTTCAGCGAGCGACAGTACGCCGAGCGCGATGCGCTGAACGGCTCCGGCTGGGCCGGCGACCGGATCCCGCCAAGATTCGATCCGGACCACGCCGCGGAGTGGACGGCGGTCTGGTCGCTCGCATCGGGCCAGAAGTCGTACCTGCCGACCATGCTGCTGTACTACGACTACCCGGCTCGGCCCGGCGATCGACCCTGCATCGCCACGACGAACGGGGCCGCCGCGGGCAATTGCTTCGAGGAGGCCGTGCTGCACGGGCTCCTCGAACTGGTCGAGCGCGATTGCGTGTCGATCTGGTGGTACAACCGGATTCCGCGTCCCGCGGTGGACCTGCGCACCCTCCGCGACCGCTATGTCGGTCGAATGCTGCGGGAATACGAGACGATCGGCCGGGAATGGTGGCTGCTCGATCTGACCAACGATCTGGACATTCCGTGTTACGCGGCCGTGTCGCGCCGAATCAGCTCGGGTCCCGAAGAGCTGCTGTTCGGGTTTGGCGCCCATCTCGATCCGAGGATCGCGGCACGACGCGCTCTCACCGAAATGAATCAGGTGGTAGTAGCCCGAGACTCGGCGAACACGCCGTTCGACTCGGAGCCGCGGCTGGTGCGCTGGCTCGCCGAGGCTACCCTCGTGAACAACGAGTACCTCGCCCCGGCGGGCACCACACCGGCACGCCCTTCGAGTGCGACGGCCGATCTGTTGGACGACTTGGACGTCTGCCGTGCCCGCCTCGCCGCCGCCGGGCTCGACCCGCTGGTTCTCAATCAGACTCGGCCGGATGTTGGCGTGGCCGTTGCCAAGGTCGTGGTGCCCGAGCTGCGCTACTTCCGCCGCCGACTGGCACCGGGGCGTCTCTACGACGTTCCGGTGACCTTGGGGTGGCTTCCCCGCCCTCACCTCGAGAGCGAGCTTAACCCCGAGGGATTTCTACTGTAGGTTAGTTCACCCGTTACTTCTACTTGCTGCTGGAGACATCGATATGGACGAAGGTCGGAAGAACATGGCGAAGGTCATCGCTCGCGCTTGGACGGACGACTCGTACAAGAAGCGGCTTCACAGTCATCCGCACGAAACGCTGGCCGAAGCCGGCCTGAAGCTGCCGGAGCACCACAAGATCAAGGTGTCGGAGGATTCGGAGGACACAACCCACATCGTCATTCCGCGCCGGCCGACCAACATCACCGACGGACAGCTTTCGAATCACCAGATGCACGCGGACATCTGCAAGTTCTTCTGCTGAGGCAGGCGCCACCAGGCCGGGCGGTGTCGTCGATCATCTGGCGGGGCCGCCCAGGCGTTGTCGTGAGGGAATCGGAGAGCGGCGTTTCGGTCGAATACGCCGGGAACCGGATATTGCTTTCCCGCCTAACAGCCGGCCAAGCCGGTGCGCTCGCGCGGCTCATGAACGGCGGCTCCACCGAACAGACGCTCACCGACTTGGTCGCCGGCGAGGGCATGCCGGCCCTCGCCGAGTGGCATTGGCAGGTTGGAATGCTGGGGCGATTGAGGGCGATCGAGTGGGTGGCGATGGAAGGCGATCGGGAGACCGGCCGCCTCGTCCCACTCGGCGCGCGATTTGAGCCCGACTTCGGCGGGTTCGACCCGACTGCCGGTCACCGCTTCTCGACCTACGCATTCATTCGTTGGGACGGCGCCCAGTGGACCATCGAATCGCCGCTCGCGGAGGCACGAGTGGAAGTGCCGGGTGGAGATCCTCCGGTGCTCGCCGGATCGCTCCTACTCTTGCTTCACGCCGGGGGAATGCTCGCGGCCGGGGACGAGGCGGCGGAGGCGGCTGGGTGGTCGTTCCACGATGCGCTGTTCCACTTTCGGAGCAGGATGGGCCGCCGGGACGATGCCTGGGGCGCGCGACCGGACGCCGATCCACCGGTTCCGCTCCCGCGGGTGGTGGCCTATGACCCGGAGCGCCGCATCGGATTGGCGAAGCCGCCGCTCACGCCTAACGGCGGTCCCTCGTTTACCGAGGTCTTGGAGGGCCGGCGGTCGCGCCGGCGCTACGGCTCTTCCCCGATCGAGGCGGATGAGCTGGGCGAGTTTCTGTTTCACGTGGCCGCCGATCGGGTCGTTGCCGACACCGTGCGACGGACCTATCCGAGCGGCGGCGCGTGCTACCCGCTCGAGATCTACGCGGTCATCGCTCGAGGCGGCGGCATCCCTCCCGGAGCCTATCACTACGATCCCGACGGCCACGCGCTCGATCCCGTGGTGGGCGCCGCGGAGTCTGTGGACGGGTTGCTGCGCTGGTATCGGGGCAAAGCGGGCGACGACGAGATCCAGGTCCTGTTGCTGATCACCCTGGTCCCGGAGCGGGTCAACCGGCGCTACGACGCGATCGGATATTCGCTCGCCCTCAAAGAGGTGGGGGCGTTGTTCCAGTCCGCGTACCTGGTCGCGAGCGCCATGGGCCTTTCGGCGTGCGCGTTAGGCGGAGGCGACAGCGACACGGCGGCGCGGACGCTCGGGCTCGATCCCCTGCTGGAGCCGGTCATCGGAGAATTCCTGATCGCGAGCGGCCCAGCTTAGACTATGGCGGGCATTCGCCGGGAGTGGCACTGCGCCGGTAGACCTGGGCTTCCGATGAGATAGATTCTACCGCCCCGAGCGCCAGCCGAGCAGTGATGCGCCCCCGATATCCTTGTCTCGACTATCTGTCGCCAACGCGGAGTGGCTCCGTGCGCCGTTTGCTGATTGTTCCTTTCATCGCAGTGGCCCAGGTCCACCCCGGCCTTGCGCAGACGACCGCCATCGTGGGCGCCACCCTCATCGACGGGCGGGGCGGCGCCCCGGTGCCGGACGGCGTCA
>JBDTOH010000362.1:0-6153 GCA_039933355.1 Gemmatimonadota bacterium
AGTAGAGGTTAGGCCGCAACGCCGCCATCACTCTGTAGGGAGGCTCCTTGGATCGCCTCGAGACGAGTTCCACCTCATCAAAGAGCGCAGACTGCACTCCGATAGTCTTGCGCCCGGGAGAGCGGACACGACTCGTCTTTCACCCCACTCTCATCGAGAACCGCGATCAGCCGCGAGCGTGCATCAAGGACGCCTTCCATTACGAAAAGAAGTCTGCGAAGGGCGCCTGGACCCCAGTGGCCACCGTTTCCCTCGCAACCGTCAACGTTGGCGAGCAATACAAGCTTGAGCTTCACTCGGCGGAGCTTTTGGCGCTGGTCGAGGCTCTTGGGCCGCTCTATAGGGCGCGCTGGAAGGAAGACGGCGTGCCGTCTGGGAAGAGCACCTACGTTAAGGTGCAGGCAGGCATCGCTCGCCTTCTCCAACTCAACGAAGCGGAGTTGGAGACGCTCCTCAGTGCGCATCCGGCGGAGGCCGTCGGGATTCTCGGCAAGTTGCTCCGGTGGCTGACACGGCCAGACGCCACGTCCGACTTGGTCAAGGGGCTTGCGACGCTCGACCCCGATCGCCTCCCGAAGATTGGCGCCCTTCTTGGCCTGACTACTCTCCGCGCTGCGGTTAGCCTCTGGGACCAGAACGCCAGCAATCCGTCCGAGGCGTTCTGGCAGCAATCGCTCTCGCAGTACTCTGCGGTGCTCGGGCAGCTCTTCGCTCACCCCGTCGTCCTCATCCGGGAGAAGGCATATCTCAGTGGCAAGGCCATCGATGATACCGGCGGAAGTTACGTCGACATCCTCGCCGCGGCGTCGTCGACCGAGGCCGTCGCACTGCTTGAGATTAAGACACCCGCCACACCCCTCCTTGGCAAAGAGTATAGAGGAAACGCATTCGCCGTCTCTGCGGAGGTATCGGGCGCGATCGCCCAGGTGCTGAAGCACCGCCACACTCTGTCCACTCACTTTGACGCCCTCAAGGGGTATCAAGACCGGAGCCTCACCCTTGGTGGTGCACCGTGTATTGTCGGTATCGGCGATGCGAAGCGGGAACTGACGACGCCGGAGCGCCGGGAGAGCTTTGAAGCCTTTCGGTCGCAGCTGTCAACCGTGCGTCTAGTTACCTACGACGAACTCTTCGAACGAGTCCGCGTCTCCACGAAGCTGCTCGAGGAGATCACCAATGTTGCCGCCTAACCCAGCCTTGAACTGGACGGGCGCACCGGGCTTCGGATTGCGGAGTCGGGGCCGCGGCCCAATGCTTGTTGAAGGATGGCGCGGCCGCTCAGCCCCGATGAGCGCGCCCGCCAGTTAAGGCTAGGCCGTTAGGCCCCATTCCGGAGTTACGATGAACGAGTGGATCGTGGTCTACCCGGCGGGCCGTTGGTTTCTTGGGGGTCTCAGATACCTCTCCCGCAACGCTGGACGAATTGTGTGGCCGAAACCGGCTGGGTCCAGCACGGAACCTTGCCGATGGAGCGTGTGCGTCATCGGATCCAGTTTCTGGGCGGTGGCACGCATTCTGACCAGCCAGTGGCCGAAGGCGGAATGACCCTTGGACCCATTCCTCCTCGCGCTGGCCGCCGCCGGGACCGTCGGGGTGGTATGGCTCCTGTCCCGACTGGGTCGTCAGTGGTTGGGGCGAAGAGCCCGAGGCGAGGCCCAGCTCCCCATTCCGCCTGGCTGGCTGGCCGTAGTTCGCGACCGACTGCCCTCCATCGCCGCGCTGCCACCGGTCGAGCAGACGGAACTGCTGCATCACGCCCGGGGACTCCTGACCATTTTTGCCTGGGAAGGGTGCGGCGGCCTAAGACTCACCGAGGAAATGCGCCTGATCATCGCCGCCCAGGCCGCCCTCCTGACCTGGAAGCGGACCGAGGTCCCTTTCCCTCGCCTCAAGACCATCCTGGTCTATCCCTCGACCTTCCGCCCAGCAGCGGGGTTCCAGTGGGTTGCGGTCCCCGATCAGCAGGAGGAACCACCGGAGTTGGGCCAGTCCTTGGCGAGCGGAACGATCGTGTTGGCGTGGGACGACGTCCTCCGCGCTGCGGCCGCCCCGCACGACGGCCACAACGTCGTCCTTCACGAATTCGCGCATCAGCTGGATTCGGCCGATGGTCTGGCGGACGGAGTACCGACCCTCCCACCGGCCATCACGCCGGACTCATGGGAGCACGCGTTGCGCCACGCCTATCAACAGCTCGCCCGCGCGACGGACTCCGGTGCCTCCTCACCGATCGACCGCTATGGGCTGACGAACCGCGCCGAGTTTTTCGCGGTGGCCACGGAATCGTTCTTTGAACGCCCCGGCGATATGCGGAAGGCCTACCCGGAGCTCTACCAGCGACTAGCCCAATTCTATCTCCAGGATCCGGCGCACCTCGGCGACCGGCGCCCCGGCCGATGAGCCAATATTACTGTCCACGGCGGTACCCGATCTCACGCTGATCGTGACCTCCCCCTTCGGCGTAGCCCCGTCGGTAGCATCGGGACCGCGCGGCTTGTTGAGACGAAAGAAATCCACCATGCTCGAACGAATCGTCGACCTGCCTGACCATGTGCTCGGTTTCAAGGCTACTGGCCGCGTGACCGCCGACGACTACGAGTCGATCCTCGTACCCGCCGTCGAGAAGGCGCTGAGTCACCACCAGAGGGTCCGGCTCCTGTACCTCCTTGGAGACGGCTTCGAGGGCTTCACCGGGGCTGCCGCGTGGGAAGATGCCAAGGTGGGTCTCCGGCATTTCACCCGGTTCGACCGGGTTGCGGTGGTCACCAGCGTCGACTGGATTCGGCATTCGGTCAAAGCGTTCGGTTTCATCATGCCGGGCGAGGTCAGAGTCTTCGAAAGCAACGATCTCTCGAAGGCCCGTGAATGGATCTCGGAGCCCGCCCCAACCGGCGATATGATCGTCGAGTTTCTCGTCGAGCAGGGTGTCTTGATCCTGCATCCGGCCGGTGAGCTTGCCGCCGCCGACTTCGAGCGGGTGTCCCGCGCGGTCGATCCCTATCTCGAGAAGAAGGGCGCGCTCACCGGGGTGATGATCGTCGCGGAGCACTTTCCGGGGTGGGATGATCTGGGCGCGCTGGCGGCACACGTGCGATTCGTCAGGGACCACCATGAGAAGGTCAAACGGTTGGCGATCGTCTCCAACGATCCCGTCATGTCGGCGATGCCATATCTGGCGCGCCACTTCCTGGTGAAGGAATCTCGCCACTACCCGTTCGATGAGAGGGATCAGGCCCTCGCCTGGGTGAGCCACGAGTAGCAACCCGTCAAGCCGTCGACGCCGGCCGAGGTAACAGGAAAGGAACGGATCAGTCGGCCGGCTTTGTGCCAGGCCCCACTTGGTTGGTGTCCTCGTCGTTCATCGCCATGCGCGCGAAGGTCTCGCGAATGTCGCGCGCCGCGGCGACGGGATCCCGATTGCCGGTGGGACCTTCCGGATTGACTAGATCAGTCCCATCTGCACTCGAGCGCGCTAAGAGGCCCGTGGCGAAGGCCATGAACGCCACCCCCGAACCGATCGCCGCCACCCGGAGCAGGGCCGCAGGCGCGTCGCCGAACCCCAGCAGTTCGCTGGCGTCACGGTGCATCGACTGCGCCGTAGAGGGTCTTGAGAATGAGCGTGTCGAGCGTGCCCGGGAGCAGGTCTCGTTTTGGCGAAGACCTCATGGCCGGAATACGCAATAGTCCATCTATGGGATAGATATGCTATGGCCTGGAAGGTTGGCCGCAAGGATGGCAGTCCCGCGCGGCCGCGCACCGACACCGGCTCCCGGCCGAAGGGGCGTCGGCCGTTGACACGAAAGTTTTATAACTATATAGTTGTACAGTATCGCCAAAGCGACCACCGCCCCGACCCGGGACACCGCCGTATGCCGCGATCCCCCATGCTCTGTGTCCTCGCTTTCGCCCTCGGGGCCGGAGGCCCGCTCGATGCCCAGGCGCCCCTCAGTCTGGGCCAAGCGTTCCGCCGGGCCGATTCCGCGTCTTATGCGAATCGGATCGCTGGCGGCGACGCCCGCTCGAGTGAGGCGAAGGTCACGGCCGCCCTCCAGGGAATCCTTCCGACCGTTCGCGTGGAGGGCGGCTACGCGCGAACCGACAATCCGCTGGCAGCATTCGGCTTCACCCTGCAACAGCGCGGTGTCTCTTCCACGTCGTTCAACCCTGGCAGTCTCAACCACCCCACGCCCGTCACCAACCTGAGCGGCGGCCTGGTGGCCGAGGTGCCAATCCTCAACGCTGACGCCTGGTACGGCCGCGGAGCGGCCTTGAGCGCCGCCGCAGCGGTGCAGGCCGGCTCCGGCTGGACCCGCGAAACCACCAGGGTCGAGGTGGCCCGCGCCTATTTCGGAGCCATTCTCGCCCGCGAGCAAGTACACACACTTGAGGCCGCCACGGCAGCCGGCCAAGCCCACGTTCGCCAGTCCGAATCGATGGTCACCAACGGACTCGCCACCCGGTCCGACGCACTCCTCGCCTCGGTTCAGGCGGGCCAAGTCGAAGCGCAGCTGATCGGTGCCCGGGGCGCCGCCGGCATTGCCCGAGAGCGGTTGGCGCTGCTGCTCGGCCAGCCCGGCGACACCACCTTCCGGCTGACCGACTCGCTCCCCCCGGCTGCTCGGATTCGCGAGCTTGCCATTATCTCGGCGCCGGACTCCCCCTCCCTCCGGCTCGACGTGACCGCCGCGCAACTCGGCCTCGAGGCGGCCCAGGGCGACGTTCGCCGCGCCTCCGCCAGATATCTCCCACGTGTGAACGGCTTCGCCCGCACCGACTGGAACAGCGCCAGCCGCCTGTACGGCGGCACCGGCAGCTACACCGTCGGCGTGTTGGCTTCATGGACGCCGTTTGCGGGAGCGTCCGAAATCGGCGATCGCCGCGCCGCGCAAGGCCGCGCCGACGCCGCTCGCGCCCGGGCCGAGTCGGCGGAGGCAGGGGCGGCGCTGGAACGGAGTACGACCCGGATCCAGCTCGCGGTGGCAATCGCCCAGCTCGGTATCGCGGAGATCTCCGTGACGCAAGGCGCCGAGGCCCATCGGATCGTCGCGCGGAAGTACTCCGGGGGGCTGGCCACGATCGCGGAACTGCTCAGCGCCGCGGCTCTGGAAACCCAGACCCGACTCGTCCTCTCCGAAGCCCGCTATCAGGCGATCGTCGCTGAGGCGGCGGCGCGTCAAGCCGCCGGCGCCGATTTGATGGCCCTCACTGCCCTGGAGAATTGACATGCGGAAGCTGATCCACGCGGCCGGCGCCGTGCTGGGGACCCTGGTGCTCGCCGCGTGCGGCCGCGAGACGCCCCCGGCGGCGGCCGAGCGACTTCCTCTGAGCGGCAGACCGGTCGCCGTGACCGACACACTCATCGTGGACAGCTTCGACGCGGCCGGCATCGCGGAGCCGGTGCGAGCCGCCACCCTCAGCACCAAACTGATGGGGACGGTCACCGCCGTCTCTGTTCACGAGGGCGACCGCATCGCGGCGGGTCAGACGCTCGTGCGGCTCGACGCCCGGGATCTCGACGCAAAGCGTGCGCAAGTGGAGGCCGGAGCCGCCGAGGCCGCCGCCGTGCGACAGGATGCGGCGGTGCAGGCCGGCCGGATCCGCGCCCTCTACGCCGACAGTGCCGCCACGAGGTCGCAGCTCGACCAGGCCGAGACGGGCCTTGCACGGGCCGACGCTGGCGTGGCCACCGCCCGGGGCATTGCCGCGGAGCTGGCGGCCACCGCGTCCTACGCCGATGTGCGCGCGCCCTTCGCGGGCGTCGTAACCCGCCGATTCGTGGATCCGGGATCGTTCGCGGCGCCTGGTGCACCGCTCGTGACCGTGGAAGACGCCGGGACGCTGCGAGTCACCGTGAGCGCCGCGCCGGACGCGGTCCGAGGCCTCCGGCGAGGGGCGGCCGTCAACGCCACCATCGGGGACACGGCGGTCTTGGCCACCGTCGAGGGCGTCGTGTCGGCGGGCGCCAATCTTTACACCGTCAACGCCATAGTGCCTAACGGAGGCGGCCGGTTTCTGAGCGGGAGCGCGGCGACCCTGGCCCTCCCGCGCGGCAACCGGCGCGCCATCCTGGTGCCCGCGGGCGCGATCGTCCGCCAGGGAGATCTCACTGGAGTCCGGACCTCCACCGGTGGCCAGGCGTCGCTCCGGTGGGTC
>JBDTOH010000363.1:0-6152 GCA_039933355.1 Gemmatimonadota bacterium
TAGCCCTCTCGGCCCCCCCACAGCACGTAGTTCTCGCCGCCGAGCTCGTGCGTCAAATCGAGGGCGTTCTTCACCTGCGCGGCCGCATATGCAAAGACCTGCGGATCAGGATTCGTCGCCGCGCCGCTCATGAAGCGACGGTTCGAGAACAAGTTCGCCGTGCCCCACAACAGGCGTACCTTGTTCTGTTCCATCTTTCGCGCAAACAGGTCGCCGATGACGCGGACGTTCTTGTTCGATTCCTCGAGGTTTGCGCCTTCGGGCGCGATGTCCCGATCGTGGAACGTGAAGAAGGGCACGCCAAGCAAGCGAAACAGCTCGAACGCCACATCGGCTTTCGCCCGCGCTTGCGCCATGGGATCGCCGGCCGCATGCCAGGGGCGCATGAACGTCTCGCCGCCGAAGGGATCGCCACCGGGCCACCCGAACGAGTGCCAATAGCAGACCGCGAAACGCAGGTGATCCTCCATGCGCCGCCCCAACACCAATCGGTTCGGGTCGTACCACTCGTACGAGAGTCCGTCACCGGCGTTCCGGCCCTTGAACGAAACCGGTTCATCGCGGCTGAAGAATCGAGTGCTCATCGCTCGTGGGCCTCCTGGGGCGTTCGATCGAATACAGAACGGAAGATGGGGGCAATGGTGCTATGGCGATCAAGAACAGTGGGTGAATTTCCAGAACGTCAGGTCGCGAGTAGCTAAAACTGGAATCGGCACCACAGCGGAACGGCACGCGGCAGACCGAACCTCATCGCGCAGGACGCGTCACCCCTGCGAGTTCGAAACTATAGTCGCAAGCGTGGCGTCTGTCCATATGTGGAACCGATTCCATTTATTCGCTCACGCCGGTATCATTCCGCGCCACGATCAGGGTCGGCACTCAAACGCGGGCCAGCCCTGACCGCCAGCCTTCAGAACGCGACCCGGCTTTCCCCCATATGCAGACAGACGCCTCATCCTCACTCGTGAACGACCTGATGAACGCCGCAACTCGTCATCGCATTGATTCCGTCCGCTCGACGGCTGAGGCCGGTAGCGGTCATCCGAGCTCGTGCTGTTCGATGGCCGAAATCATGGCCACCTTGTTCTTTGCCGAGATGCGGCACGACTCGCGCGATCCTGGCGATCCCGATGCCGACCGGCGCGCACCGAGGCGGAGGATCTGTGGGGTACGAATCGGCCTCGCTTGTTCCTTACTACTACCCGAACAATCGTGTCATCGCCTCGCAAGCGGCGGCTCGCTGTTGGTGCCAAATCATTCGTGAGGCCATCCGTCTCAAGCGTGTGGCGACCAACGGTGGGTTCAAGTCCGTTCAGCACATGACGAGCTCGTTCAGCAAGACGTTCGGGAAGACTCCGGCAAAGTATCGCCGCGGGACTCACTAACAGTAGAGCCACAGCATCGCGGCCGCTCGGGCCGCGCCTTCACCCTGCGGCGACGCGTCGATGTTTTACGATCGCCGCCGTGCGGCGCGCCGCTATACTCATCCCCTTGCACCGTCGCCCTCTCCATCTGCCGTGGCTCGTCCTGCTCTTCGTGGGGAGCGGCGCCGCCGCACTGATGTACGAAGTGATCTGGTTCCAGCTCCTGCAGCTGGTCATCGGATCCTCCGCCGTGTCGCTCGGCGTGCTCCTCGGCACCTTCATGGGCGGCATGTGCGCGGGCAGCCTGATGTTGCCGCGCATCGTCGATCGGCGACACCATCCCTTGCTCGTGTATGCGGTGCTCGAAGCAGCGATCGCCGTGTGCGGCCTATGTCTGGTCTGGACGATGCCGTTCATCGGCGAGGCATATGCGGTTCTCGGCGGCGGCCATGTCTCGGTGCGCATCGCGATCGCCGGCATCTGCCTCTTGCCGCCGACGATGGCCATGGGAGCGACCCTGCCCGCCGTCGCCCGCTGGGTCGAGGCATCGCCCAGCGGCATCTCGTGGCTGGGACGCTTCTATGCGGGCAATCTTGCCGGCGCCGTTCTCGGCACGCTCCTCACCGGCTTCTATCTGCTCCGGGTCTTCGACGTCACCATCGCGACCTATTCGGCGGCGGCGCTGAATCTCGCCGTGGCGATCGCCGCGTGGACAATCGCGAGACGCGCTTCGACAGCACCTACCGCCGTGGCGCCGGCTTCCGGGAGCGTCGCCACGCCGCCCAGCGCGATCCACCTGGTGATTGCTTTGTCCGGCCTCACGGCGCTCTCCGCGCAAGTCGTATGGACACGCCTGCTCTCTCTCGTTTTCGGTGCCACGGTTTACACGTTCTCACTGATTCTCGCGGCGTTTCTCATCGGCCTCGGCGCCGGCAGCGCCCTTAGCGCGGCCGTGCTCCGACGCGCGTCCGTACGGCCGCACGTCGCTCTCGGCTGGTGCCAGATGCTGCTCTGTGGCGCGATTGCCTGGGCCGCGTACCTCGTCACCAACATTCTGCCCTTCTGGCCGATCGCAGAGGCCGTCGCGAACAGCCCATGGCGCACGTTCGAACACGATCTGTTTTGCTCGCTGCTCGTCGTCTGTCCGGCCGCCCTCTTGTGGGGCGCAAGCCTCCCGCTCGCAATGGCGGCCGCAGCCACTGAAGAACGGGATTCAGCCGAGGTCGTCGGCGGCGTCTACGCGGCGAATACGGCGGGTGCGATCGTCGGAGCGCTCGTCACGAGTCTGCTCCTCTCATGGACCATCGGCAGCCAGCACACGCAGCAACTGCTCATCGGGATCGCGGCCGCGGCCGGCATGCTCGCGCTCTCGTGGTCGCCCGAGGTGCCCGTCATCGGTGGTGAACACTCGTCGAAAGGGGCCAAGCCCGCTCCGGCGAGGCCGGGTCGCCGTTCAGGCACCGCGGATGGATCGGTCCGGCCGGCACTGTGGATTGGACTCGCCCTCTCGCTAATCGTGCTCGTGCCCACGGTGTCGCCCGTGCCTGGAGCGCTCATCGCGTACGGACGAGGGGCAGCTGATTGGGCGGAGACCATCAAGGTCGCCGACGCCGGACGCATCGTCTACGCCGGTGAAGGTGTGAGTGAGTTCGTCGCCGTCTCCCAAGGCGCCGCCGGCGAAATGTATTTCCACGCGGCCGGGAAAGTGCAGGCTTCGACCCAGCCGCAGGACCTGCGCCTGCAGTTGCTCCTGGCGCACCTGTCTCATCTCGTGCCGGCGCATCCGGCAAATGCGCTCGTGATCGGCTGCGGAGCAGGAATCACGGCAGGTGCACTCGGCCTCGGCCCGGGCGTCGGGCACATCACGATTGCGGACATCGAACCTCTCGTTCCAAGGGTGGCCGCCGCCTATTTCGGAGACGTCAACCACCACATCATCCAGGACCCTCGCGTCTCACTGCGTCTCGACGACGGCCGCCACGTCCTCGCCACGACGAACCAGATGTTCGACGTCATCACGACCGACCTGATCGACCCATGGGTCAAAGGCGTCGCCGCGCTCTTCACGCGCGAGTTCTTCGAACTCGCGAAGCGTCATCTTCGGCCCGGGGGCGTGGTGACGCAATTCGTGCAGCTCTACCAGAGCAGTCCCGAAGCCGTGAAGAGCGAGATCGGGACCTTCGTGGAGGCGTTCCCAAACGCGATCGTCTGGGGCAATCCGCACGAGGGGCAGGGATACGACCTCGTGCTGCTCGGCCAGGTCAAGCCGACGCACATCGACGTCGACGCGCTCACCGAGCGGCTCGAGCGACCCGAGTACGCGCCGGTGCGCGACTCCTTGCGCACGATTGGCATCGAGTCGGCCATGGATCTCGTCGCAACGTACGCGGCGGCGGGATCGGATTTGCGGGGCTGGCTCCAGGATGCGGCGATCAGCCGCGACCGGAATATGCGACTCCAGTACCTCGCGGGCCTGGGATTGAATCAGGACGAGAACGGGCCGATCTACCAGGACATTCTGAAGCGATCAACATTTCCCGCGGCAACGTTTGTTGGGGCTCCAGCGACGCTCGAGACACTCAGGCGAAGGATCGAGGACAGCCGGCGGCCATAGCCATCGATGCGGTCGCGCGCACACTCGAGCGCGCCGACCTGCTCGGTCACACCGAGCCCGATCACTATCTCTGGCCGGCGTGCCAGTGGGGTCGCTACGACGCGACCAAGCCGATGCTCATGTGGGACACGGCATGGCGCGCGCTGCGTGACGCGGCGGGCCTTCAGGGCCTCCGATTCCACGACCTGCGCCACACCGTCATCACGGAGCTGGCCGAACTCGGCGTCGCCGACCACGTGCTGGAGTCGATCAGCGGCCATCTGTCGCGCCGGATGCTGGAGCACTACTCCCACATTCGGATCGACGCGAAGCGTCAGGCGCTCGATGCGCTGGACGCTGCGCGGCGGCGGGCGGACAGCGACGGCACCATTGAGGACGCGAAGCGGGAAGGGAACGACGAGGAGCAGAATCCAGCCCCCGACCGCCGGGAAATGCCGATTGCGGTGACGTTTCGAGACGGCACGTCACAGTTCACGTCACAATCGGCTTTGGTGGGTTCCCCGCCGTCAGCTAGACTGGTCGTTCCGTTGACGAGCGAGCGGGGCGGTCAGCCCGCGAGCCTCGCGACCGGAGCGCGGCTTGTCTACGGGCTTTTCAGGGGAGACGAGCCGCGCGAGAGAGCGAGTAGGGAGTCTGAGGGCGAAGCCCTCAGACCAGGCACGGAGAGATGTCCGAGTGGTTGAAGGAGCACGCTTGGAAATTGCTCTGGCGGTCTGCGATGGCGTGCTGCAGGTTTCGATTACTGTTGCGAAGCCAACCACTTAGCGGCGATCGCGTCTACCCCATCGATCGCCGTAAACCTCAGTAGATTCCGAACAATCGACAGGGTCACGTCACGGTTACGTCACGGTCGGTGAACTTTCGCCCGTGCGTGGATCCGACGTCAAGGATTGAGCCGGCCACTACTTTCGCCGCCTCGTTCCGTAGGTATCGAGATGATCGCCACAGTGCCCGATCACGATCATCGGCCCTTTGTTTTCCGGATGGTCAACGTGGAAGTGCACGCGGAGGTATTGCGTACCGTTGTCCCACTTGACGTGAGGGGTCATGTCAACCTTGCGCCCGTCATAGAGCAACGTGCGTTGTTCGGCGAACTTGCGGTCCTTGTTCGTTTGTTTGCTTTCCGTCCAAGTTAGATCGAACTTCGAGCGCTTCTTGAACTCGCCCGCGGCCTGCTGTGCGGAGAGCCCTTGCGACAGCAAATCGTGGAGGTCATCAGCGAGAGCTCTGAGGCAACGCCAGAGAACGGTTGAAGCATCCCGGCATTGTGAGAATTCTGATTTCTCGAGACTGCGTCGGGCCGAATCAGTGAACACCAACCGGTCGCCACCCAGTCTCACTGCAAGTTCGGCAACGGCTACCGGATCGTCGGGCCAAGTTGTGAGCTCCCGCACGGCGCTGAGAGCGTCGTGGGCCGCCCGCGCCTCGCTCTTCGACGACTCTACCGATTCGCGGGCCTGCTTCAGGTCGTAGTCGCGCCTCGCTAGGTTGTCCTCCGCTTCTTGTCGCTTCTCCGATTCGGTCTCAAGGTCGGTCTTCCACCTGCGATTCTCCTCGGTCAGGGTGTCGTTCAATTCGACCGCGAGGTTGAGCATTTCCTGCCTGTCTGCATCCGAATTGGTCACGATGCTGCGGAGCTCGGCCAAGCGCCGCTCTCGCACTCTTGCTTCGATGTCGTCGATCGATGTGATCGACGACTGAATGCCACGCCAGCCGTCGCTGCGAGTCAATGCCCGAACTATCTGTCCGACAATCTCTTCTTCCCCGTGCTCCTCGATGTCATTGCCAGTGAAGAAGCGATGCCGGCCCGAAGACCATTCCTGCTCGAGATTCACCCCTGGGGCATAGATGCGTACGGTCCCATTCGGGCTACGAAAGGACAGTGGCAAGAAGTGAGTGAGCTCCAAGTCGCTTTCAGGCGATTCGCCGTAGTAGACAACCGCGGTTCCTGCGAGAGCACGACTCAGGAGTAGCGCGTCTAGCTTCGGAAGCCCGCTCTTCCGCTCGCAGCTAACGAGAACCAGGGGGACCAGCCGCTGAGGATTCTTGAGCAGCAGCACGAATTCGTTCGCCTTGCCGACGGCCAGCACCCGCGGCGCCACCGACAGGCGGACGGCGCCGACTCGAGAGACCCAGTTTCTAGACTCAATCAGATCCTTCACCAATCGCGGGCT
>JBDTOH010000364.1:0-6147 GCA_039933355.1 Gemmatimonadota bacterium
GTGCTGCTGTCGATTCCCGCGGTCGCCAACCTGATCCGCGAAGGCAAGACGTTCCAGATTCCGTCGGTCATGCAGACCAACCGGAGGCTCGGCATGGTCACGCTCAGCGACGCGTTGCTCGAGCTGGTGCAGTCGAACGTTGTCGAGCCGCGAGAGGCCTATTTGCGCGCCGCCGACAAGGCGAACTTCCTCGCGACGCTGAAAGCTCGCGGGCACAGCACGGCATTCATGGGCGAAGGGTGACCCGGGCCCCCATCATCGTCCTGGTCGAACCCCAGGATCTAGTCAACATCGCGAGCGCCGTCCGGATTGCGAAGAATTTTTCGGCGGCGCAGCTCAGACTCGTCAAGCCGCACGTATTCGATCCGTACCGGATCGAGGGAATCGCCCACAACACCGGCGAGATCGTCGCCGCGGCCACGATCCACGAGTCGCTCGCGGAGGCGCTCGCCGACTGCGTTTACGCGGTCGGGCTCACCGCACGCGGCCGGGCCGCCAAGCGGCAGGTCCTCCGACCTCGCGCCGCGGCGGAGGTGCTCACCGCGGAAAGCGACAACGGACCGGTCGCGCTGGTCTTTGGGCGAGAAGACAAGGGACTCACCAACGATGAGCTCGACTTCTGCAATGCGCTGGCTTCGATCAGCACCAACCCGGAGCATCGGTCGCTGAACCTGGCGCAGGCGGTCGCCATCATGGGCTACGAGTGCTGGAATGCGCGGGAAGGCGAGGACCAGCCGCGCAAGCTCCCCCGACGCCGGAGCGCCAGGGCCTCACACGCAGAGCTCGGCCGCATGTTTCACGACTGGGAGCGGACGCTGTGGGCCGTGGACTTCTTCAAGTCGCGCAACCCCGAACGGGTGATGCGGTCGCTGCGGGAGGCGTTATACCGGTCGGATTTCGATCTCAGGGAAGCCAAGCTGTTTCGGGCGATGGCGCTCGAGGTCGGGCATTTTCTGGTCCGAAAGGGCGTGCCGCTCGAGGTGCCGGCCCATCTGAGCCGTCCCGGTGGCGAGGGATCGGCGGACGAAGGGGAACCGTCGGGCGAGGAGGACTGATGGCTCGCCGGGCACCCTGGTGAAGGCCCGCTTTTCCGACTTCTGAACTCCCCATTGGACGGCATCCAAACTTGTCTTAAGCCCTCAGCACCTTATTTTCTCATTCTGCTTGAACGTTGGTGCAACGGCACTTACGCGCTCTTCCCGTTCTCGTGAAAAGTTTCACATATTTGTTGTCACCTCGTATCCGCGGAAGCAGACGCATGCGAAAGCTCCTGGTCGCCGGGCTGGTGACCGCGATGGGCGTAGGGGCCGCGATCCTAACGCTTGCGCGCCCGTCCACGGCGCAGCAGCCGGCCAAGACCGCCGCGCCGCAGCCGGCCCCGAAGGTGGAGGCCGACTCGGTACTGGCGCCCCGCCTAACCGTGGCCGACTCGGCCGGTTTGAAAGGCCCCAAGCAACCGGTCTTCTTCCGGCACGACATCCATGCGGGCCAGTACAAGATTCAGTGCCAGTACTGCCACTACTCGGTGTCGCGCTCGTCGGAGCCCGGGATTCCCTCGATGCAGACCTGCATGGGCTGCCACCTCGTCATCGGGGGCACGGACAGCACCCATCGGGCCGAGATCAAGAAGCTGCGCGATGCGTGGCGCGAGAAGCGGCCGATCGAATGGGTGCGGATCCATACGCTCGCGCGTCACGCCCACTTTCCCCATATGCGCCACATCAAGGCGATGGGACCGGCCGCCTGCGGCACCTGTCACGGCGACGTCCAGCGGATGCCGCAGGTGTTCAAGGTCAACAACGTGAACAATATGGGCTTTTGCATCAGCTGCCACGTGGCGCGGAAGGTCAACCGCGACTGTAGCGCGTGTCACTACTAGCAGATCAGGCCTCGGGTTTTGACGTTCGGCGGGTCCGCCCGCCGAACGCCGAACACCTAACGCTCAGCGGCTCAAGGAGCCTCAATGGCTGACGAACATCGCTCGGACCCCGTCGATCGCAGACGGTTCCTCAAGGTCCTCGGCGTGGCCGGCGCGGGCACGGCGGCGCTGGCCGGCTGCTCGACCGACCGGATCGAGAAGCTGGTGCCGTACCTGGTCCAGTCGGAAGACGAGGTCCCCGGGATCGCGACGTGGTACGCGAGCACGTGCACCGAGTGTCCCACCGGTTGCGGTCTCCACGTGCGGACCCGTGAGGGCCGGGCCGTCAAGCTCGAGGGCAATCCCGACCACCCGATCAACGCCGGCACGCTCTGCGCCCGGGGACAGGCTGCGCTTCAGGGCCTCTACAACCCGGGGCGGATCCGCTTTCCGATGGGGCGCAACGCCGCCGGGGACATCGCCGAGATCCTGCCGCTCGAGGGCGTGAACCGCCTCGCCGACGCGATCCGGTCGGCCAACGGGAAGGTCGCCGTCGTGAGCGGGGCGGGGCGGGGGACGTTCGACGACCTCCTGGGTCGCTGGGTGACCACGTTAGGCGGCCGGCTGGTCCGCTACCAGGCCTTCGACCACGAGCCGGTCCGGCTCGCGAATCAGATGGTGTTCGGGCTGAGCGAGGTGCCCGCGCACGATTTCGCGAAGGCCAAGTACATCCTCTCGTTCGGCGCCGATTTCCTGGAGACGTGGGGCTCGCCGATCGAGAACCAGCGGGGCTTTGCCAAGTCGCACGGCTTCGACGGTCAGACGATGGCGAAGGCCGTCTACGTTGGACCGCGCATGTCGCTCACCGGCATGAACGCCGATCAGTGGATCGCCGTGAAGCCGGGATCGGAGGCGTCGCTCGCGCTCGGTCTCGCGTCGGCCCTGGCCGGATCACGGAACGTCGATGCCGGCTCCGCACGCACCGTGCTCGGCGAGTACACGGTTGACCGAGTCGCGACCGACACCGGTGTTTCCGCCGAGGTGATCCGCAAGCTCGCCGAGGAGCTGGGGCGGGCAACTCCGAGCCTCGTCGTCGCCGGCGGGGTAGGGGGTCAGCACGCCGGCGCGATCGACCTCTGCGCGGCGGTCAACATTCTCAATCACGTGCTCGGCAATGTCGGCCAGACCGTGCACTTCGGGCGCGGCGTCCCTTCCAGCGACGGCTACGGGGCGCTGGCAGACCTGATCGGCTCGATGGATCGGGGCGAGATCGGCGTGCTCATCGTCCACGAGGCGAACCCGGTCTTCACCGTGCCGAAGAGCTCGAAGCTCGCCGATGCGATCAGGAAGGTGCCGTTCAAGGTCTCGACTTCGATGTTCATGGACGAGACGACTGTCCTCGCCGACCTCATCGTGCCGAACCTCCACGCGCTCGAGCGCTGGGATGACCTCCGCCCGCGCGCGAACGTGCGAGGCTTGATCCAGCCGGTCATGCAGCCGGTCTTCTCGGGTCTCAACACCGGCGATCTGCTGCTTCAGGTTGCCCGCAAGCTCGGTGGCACCGTTGGGGCCGGATTCACCGCCCCGACGTTCGAAGCCGAGCTAAAGACCGCGTGGGGCGACTTCGGGCGGAGCCGGGGCGCCGCCGATGCCGATACATTCTGGCGCCAGTCGCTGGCGAAGGGTGGCGTCTACGACGATGCGCCCGCCTCCCCAGCCGTATCCGTTGCCGCGACGGCGGCCCAGGTCTCCGGCGCCGTCGCGCCGTTAGGCGGCGACGGCGAGTTCGTGTTCACGCCCTATCCGAGCTCGATGTACTACGACGGCCGCGGCGCCAATCGGCCTTGGCTTCTCGAGAATCCCGACCCGGTCACCAAGATCACCTGGCAGACCTGGATCGAGATCAACCCGGAAAAGGCTCGCGAGATGAACATCCGCGAGGGAGAGATCCTCCGGCTCTCGACTCCTCAAGGTGCAATCGAGGCGCCGGTCTACCTCTACCCCGGGATCAGGCCGGATACCCTCGCGATGCCGATTGGGTTGGGCCACACCGCGTTCGGCGACTACGCCAAGGGACGCGGCGTCAATCCGCTCGATCTTCTCGGCGCCGAGGCGGGCAAGGGCTTCCTGTCGTACGTCTCGGTCAAGGTAAAGGCCGAGAAGACGAACGGGTACAAGAAGCTGGCGAAGACCGAAGGCAATCCGCGCGAGCTCGGCCGCCATATCACCGAGGCGATGCCGGTTGCGCACGCCGCCAAGGGCATGACCGTCGAGGAGTCGCTCAAGGCGGACGGCGAGGCCGAGGAAGCGAGCAACACGAAGCTCGAGGTGGACGCCCTCCAAGGTTTCCGCACCGCGCAGGTCGAGCAGCGAAAATACGGCGCTTACGCGGAGGATTTTCCGCAGTGGGGCATGTCGATCGACTTGGCGAAGTGCACCGGGTGCTCGGCATGCGTCACCGCTTGCTACGCGGAGAACAACATCCCACACGTCGGCGAGGAGTACGTGCTCAGGGGCCGCGAGATGAGCTGGATGCGGATCGAGCGCTACTACGAAGGCGGGGAAAACGGCGAGCCGTTCTCGGCTCGCGTCATTCCGATGCTGTGCCAGCACTGCGATAACGCGCCCTGCGAGTCGGTTTGCCCGGTCTACGCATCGTATCACACCGCTGACGGGCTCAACGGCCAGGTGTACAACCGCTGCGTCGGCACCCGCTACTGCAGCAACAACTGCCCGTACAAGGTCCGCTATTTCAACTGGTCGGCGTACGCCAAGCTCGCCTTTCCCGAGCCGCTCAATCTCCAGCTCAATCCGGACGTCACGGTCCGCGCCCGCGGAGTGATGGAGAAGTGCACCTTCTGCATCCAGCGGATTCGCTCGGCCCAGAACCAGGCGCGGCTCGAGGACCGTCCGCTCAAGGACGGCGATGTGGTAACGGCGTGCGCGCAGGCCTGTCCGTCCGGCGCGATCGTCTTCGGTAACATGAAGGATCCTGAATCCCGGGTCGTCAAGGCGAAGCAGGACCGCCGCGGCTATCACGTCTTGGAGGAGATCAACGTGCGTCCAGCGGTGACTTACCTCGCAAAAGTCTTCGACCGGGCGGAGGCATAGCAGATGACTTCGATTGCGCAGCCTCCTCTGCCGGACCACGTGCACGAACCTCACCGGCCGAACCTGACTCACGCGGAGGTCACGCGGGACGTCGTGGCCACGCTCGGAACGCCGAGCCGCGGCTACTACATGGCACTGTTCACGGCGGTCGGGATGTTCCTGATCGGCGCGGGCACGTTCGTCATGCTTCTCAAGGAGGGGCTCGGCCTCGCGGGCTATCAGCCGCCCGTCATGTGGTCGGTCTTCATCACGACGTTCGTCTTCTGGGTCGGTATCGGCCACGCGGGAACTCTGATCTCGGCGATCTTGTTCCTGTTCCGCTCCCCGTGGCGGACCGCCGTCTATCGGTCGACCGAGGCGATGACGGTCTTTGCGGTCATGACGGCGGGCCTGTTCCCGATCATTCACATCGGCCGCCAGTGGATTTTCTACTGGCTCCTGCCGTATCCCAACCAGCGGTTTCTCTGGCCCAACTTCAAGTCGCCGCTGATCTGGGACGTGTTCGCGATCGGAACGTACCTCACGGTGTCGACCACGTTCCTCTGCGTCGGCCTGGTGCCCGACATCGCGGCGGTGCGCGACAAGGTGAGCGGCTGGCGGAAGAAGCTCTATGCGCTGTGCTCGATCGGCTGGACCGGAGCCGACAGCCAGTGGCGGCACTACACCCGCGGGTATCTGTACCTGGCCGCGCTCGCGACGCCGCTGGTGCTCTCGGTCCACTCGGTCGTGTCCTGGGATTTCGCGATGTCGATCATTCCGGGCTGGCACGGTACCATCTTCGCTCCGTATTTCGTTGCCGGCGCGATCTATTCCGGCATCGGCATGGTGCTGACGCTGATCATCCCGCTCAGGAAGGTGCTCAAGATCGAGCACCTGATCACCGAGTACCACTTCGACAACCTGGCGAAGCTCACGCTCTTCACGGGCTCGATCCTCTTCTACTCCTACATGATGGAGTACTTCGTCGCCTGGTACAGCGGGAATCAGTTCGAGCAGACCACGTTCTGGCTCCGGCCGTTCGGACCGTCGTGGTGGGCCGGCTGGTCGATGATCATCTGCAACGCGTTTGTCTCGCAGCTCCTGTGGTTCAGGAAGATCCGCACCAACATCACGGCGTTGTTCGTCATCTCGATCTTCGTCAACATCGGGATGTGGTTCGAGCGGTATGTCATCATCGT
>JBDTOH010000365.1:0-6145 GCA_039933355.1 Gemmatimonadota bacterium
CGCGCGGATCGAAGCTCACAGGAACTGCTCCTTGGTTCGGTTCAAGAACTCGAGTGCCGTGCGGTTGAGGAGCCACTCCTTTTCCTCCGGCGTGAGATCGGCCATCGATTCGATCAGGGCACCGGGCCGGTCCTCGCCTAACGGGAACGGATAGTCGGAGCCGAGCGCGATCCGGTTCGCTCCCATCAGGCGGAGCAGCAGCCGGAGCCCCTCGGCGTCGTGGGTGAGGGAGTCGACGTAAAACCGCTTGAGATAGTGGGACGGCGGATGCGGATTGTCCACGGCCACGAGGTCGGGCCGGGCGTGAAATCCATGCTCGATCCGGCCCAGCGTCCCGGGAAACGACCCCCCGCCATGCGCAAAGCAGATTCGGAGCGAGGGCAGCCGCTCCAGCACCCCGCCAAAGATCACCGAACAGATCGCGAGGGTCGTCTCCGTCGGCATCCCGACCAGCCACGGCATCCAATACTTCCGCATCCGCTCCGGGGCCAGCATCTCCCACGGGTGCACGAACACCGCCGCCCCGAGCTCGGCGGCACGCGCGAAGAACGGGAACAGCTCGGGCCGATCCAGGTTCCAGTCGTTGACGTGGGTCCCGATCTCAACGCCGGCGAAGCGGAGGTCGGTGACGCAGCGCTCGAGCTCCGCAACCGCGAGGTCCGGATCCTGGAGCGGCACCGTCCCGAGTCCGACGAACCGCTTCGGGCTCGTCGCGACGACCCACGCGAGCTGGTCATTCAGCAACTTTGCGAGATCGTGCGCGTCGGTCGGCTTGGCCCAGTAGCTGAACATCACCGGCACGGTCGACAGCACCTGCACGTGGACGCCCTCGCGGTCGCACTCCTCCAGCCGCCGAGCGGGATCCCAGCAGTTGTCACCGATCTCCCGAAACGAGCTGCCGTCGATCACCATCCGGGCCCGGCAGGGCGCGAAATGGTCGAGCTCGACGAAGCCGCCGTAGCCGTAGCGCTCTCGCAGGTTGGGCCACGACGGCGGGAGGATGTGGGTGTGTAGATCGATCTTGAAGCTGGAAGTCGGGGGAGGGCCGGGGTCGGGAGGAGGTGTCTCCCAGCCCGACCCGAGGATCGGCTCGTGAGGCACTCCCCCCATGCCGTCGCTACTTCTGTGCGGACGCGGCGGCCGGCGGTTGCATCACGGTACCGCACTGCTTACACGTCCGCGCCGCCTCGCTGGACCAGAACTCTTCCATGATCGGCTTGAGCTGCTTTCCGAGGTCGACGAGCTGAAAGCCGGCGTCGTAGACCAGCTCGCCGCAATTCTCGCAGAACCACTTCAGGTGATCCTCCTCACCCTCAGCGCGCCGCCGCTCGATCACCAGACCCACCGTATTCGCGGGCCGCTGGGGCGAGTGGGGAATGCCGGCCGGGAGGAGGAACATCTCGCCCTCGCGAATCGGGATGTCCTTCACCTTGCCGTCTTCCACGATTCGGACCGTGATGTCGCCCTCGACCTGATAGAAAAACTCTTCGCCGTCTTCGACGTGGAAGTCCTTGCGTGCGTTCGGGCCGCCTACGGCCATGACCATGAACTCGGTGTTGGCCCAGATCATCTTGTTCCCCACCGGCGGCTTGAGGAGCGCGCGGTGCTCTTCGATCCACTTCTTGAGATTGATGGGCGGCAGTAAGGACATTGGGAGCGCTCCAGGGCGGTGGCTTTGTGATCTTAGTGGGTCCAGTAGGCCAGTGGCTAGTGGGAAGGCGGAGGGGGAATGGGGAATCGGCGTCGACGGGAGGGTCGCCGAGCGGCGTAGTCCCGGTTCCCGATTCCCGATTCCCGCTCCTTCGGTCCACCGCCCCGATCCGCGCCCTTACCGCCTCGCCCTCAAGTAGCGCCCTGGCGCCGCGCCGACCATCGCGCCGTCTTTGAGCACGAACGTGCCGTTCACGATCACGTCCTTCACGCCGACGGCCATCTTTCCGGGCTCCGACCAGGTCGACTTGTCGGCGATGGTTGCCGGATTGAACAGGACGAGGTCGGCGGCCTGGCCTTCCGCGATGCGGCCTCGATCGCGGAGCCCGACATAGTCCGCCGGGAGGGACGTCATCTTGCGGACCGCGTCTTCGAGCGTGAGCAGCTTGACGTCGCGGACGTAGTGGCCGAGGACCCGGGCGAACGTGCCGGTCGAGCGGGGATGGCCTTGGAGCTCGGTCTTGGCGTCCGCGTACGAGCCGTCGCTCGCGATCATGTTCCAGGGCTGGACCATGAGGAGCCTGACGTCGGCCTCTTTGACAGCGCCTAACGTGATCCCCACCGGCTCATTGCTCTTGACGATGAGGTCGGCGAGCGCATCGAAGTCGTTCTGGCCGGAGCCGCGCGGCAGCTCCGAGAGATACTTGCCGACGAGCGCCGGCTGCTCCGGGCTCGTGGTGATCCGCATGCTGGTGTAGCCGGTCGCCTTGAGCCACGCGAAGCCGCCCTTGATTCCGTTCTCGCTCGACTCCTTGAGCTTGGCCCGGCTCGCCGGGTCCTTGAGCGCGGCCTTGAGATCAAAGCCGGACTGCGCCCGCAGATCGTCCGGGATCACGATGATCCCCGTGAGCCTCGACGTGGCCGCACCGTCGTAGGGATACTGGTCGGTCACCGCATCGACTCCTCGGGAGCGGGCGGCGTTCACCATCGCGATCACGTCGCGGATCTTGCCCGCGTTCTCGAGGCCCACCGCCTTCTCATGGCCGATCTTGGGCGCGATGCCGGCCCGCTCACCGACCGCGATGCATTCCTCATCGGACCAGAGGAAGCGCTTCACCGGGTCGCGGACGTGGGAGTCGTAGATCCCGTTGTACGGCTTTACCTCTTTGGCCAGCTCGACGAGCTCGTCGGTCACGCTGAACATGCCGGGCTCGTACATGAGGCCGCTCGAGAGGCCGACGGCGCCCAGCTCCATGCCGTCGTGCACCATCGCCTTCATCTGGGTCAGCTCCTCGGCGGTCGGGGCCCGCTGCGCCGACCCCATGACCGTCCGCCGGATCCCGTTGTGTCCGATATAGAGGGCGACGTTGGTTCCGGCGCCGTGATCGGCGATCGCCGCGACGACCCGGCGGAACTGCGCGGGATCGTACCCGCCGTCCGGGCCGCCCAGCACGGTGGTCACGCCCTGCCTAACGACGCCTTCGTTCCACCGGCGGTCGGGATTGACGATCGCATCCACGGTGTGACTGTGGACGTCGATGAAGCCGGGTGCGAGCACGAAACCGGAGCCGTTCACCCGTTCCTTGGCTTTGGCCGCGCGGAGCCGGCCGGGCGCAGTCACCGAGACGATCCAGCCGCCCCTAACGCCAACGTCGCCCTGAAAGCCGGGCTTCCCGGTGCCGTCGACGATCCGGGCGCCGCTGATGACGAGATCATACCCGAGCGGGTCGGGCGATGACCGTGGGGCCTGCGCGAGCGCGGGAGAGGCGGCCAATGCGAGAAGCGTGATGGCGAGACGCATGATGCGATCCTTGCGGTGCGTAAGACTGGTGCAGCATGACGACTGAATCCTACCGAGCGCGGGTTACCCGGACGCTGGCAGCCTTGGCGCCCTTTACGATCGTGAGATAGAGCCACATTCCGCCCACCCCGTGCGGCGCCACGCCGCAGAGCAGCCAGAACCGGCCGGCGCGGCTCGCGGTGAACGTGAACCGATCGCTCTTGCCCCTTGGCATGCCTTGCACAAACGGCACCGTAAAGGAACCCTGGAACGCGGGCTTGGCCGCGTCGCCGGAGCTCGGCACGATCGGCGTGATCTCGACGAGACCGACGCTGTGCAGGTTGGAGTCCCGATTAGTGAGCTCGACCACCACCTTGGCGCCGAGCGGAATCGTCACGGTCGCCTCACCGCTGGTGAGTCCGTTGAAGTTCCAGCCGCCGTTCCTCGGCTCTTGGGCGGCCACCAGCGTGATGGACGCGGTCTTGGTGACCGGGTCCCAGTGGACCCACTCGCTCGGAATCGGGTGTCGGTCCCCGGCGGGCGCGAACGTTCCGATCGCCAGGACCAACCGAGGCCAAAGTCCCATCATGGGAGCGCAAACGAGATCAGGGTGCCGCCTGAAGGACTGTCGAGCCCCGACCGCCGCAAGACGAAGTTTCCGCCGCACGCGACCGCGATGTACTGCTTGCCGTTCAAACGATAGGTCATCGGCGCCGCGTTGCAGCCGGCTCCGGTGTGATACTGCCAGAGATGATCTCCGGTCCGCGCATCCCACGCGTCGAACGTGCCGCCGTCCGCCCCGCCCGCGAACACGAGACCGCCGGCCGTCGTGAGGACTCCGCCGATCATCGGGAGCGTGGTCTTCTGACTCCACGCGACCTTGCCGGTCGCGGGATCGAGGGCCGCCACGATCCCACCGCGATGCCGGCTCAGCTTCTCGTTCTCGACCAAGTTGCTCCCGATACAGGCGCCGGGGCCGGCCTTGCACGGCTTCTCGTCGACACCGGTCGTGGCGAACGGCCAGTCGAGCGCCACGGTGTATGCGAGCTTCGTGAGCGGGCTGTACGCACCGGGAGACCAGTTGGTTCCCCCGGCGCTGCCCGGCGCGATCTCCACGGTGTCGCGGCCCGGGACATGCCACATGTTTTCCTGGGGGACATAATTGTCGGAGCGGGTTACGAGCTTGCCGGTCCGCCGATCGACCACGTAGAGCCAGCCGAGCTTGGTGAAGATCGCCGCGACCGGGATCTTCTCGGCGCCCTTCTCGACGTCGAACAGGAACGGCGGGCTGGTGCCGTCGTAGTCCCAGACGTCGTGGGGCACGAACTGATAGCACCAGGCGAGCTTGCCGTCGGCGATCTTGACGGCGCAGAGCGACGCGGTCCAGCGGTTGTCCCCCGGACGGCTCACACCGTTGTAGTCGGGATTGGCATTCCCGATCGACACGAACGCCAGGCCTAACGCGGGATCGACCGCCGCCGGCATCCAGATCGGCCCGCCGCCGCGCTGCCAGGCGTCGGAGTACTTGGCCGAGTCGGCCTTCTCCTTTGCGATCTGACGGTTGAGGGACGCATCGGAGCCGGGCGCCGTCTCGATCCACTCACCCCACCAGCCACCTTCTTCGGGCGCCGGGATCGTGTACCAGGTCCAGACCAGCTTTCCGGTCGCCTGGTCGAACGCCTTGAGGAACCCGCGAATCGCCCATTCGCCTCCCGAGGTGCCGATGAGGACTTTGCCGTCGTAGGCGATCGGAGCGGAGGTATTTCCGTAACCGAGATTGGGATCCGCGATCTGCGCTTCCCACAACTGGCTGCCGGTCTTGGCGTCGAGCGCGATCAGCCTGGCGTCGAGCGTCGCGACGAAGACCCGCTCGCCGGCGATCGCAGCACCCCGGTTGTTGGCCCCGCAGCAGAACAAAGTTGTCTGCTGGCGGATCGGCGTATCCCACAGCTTCGCCCCGGTCGCAGCATCGATCTTCACGACCCGCTGGGTCTGCTCGACCATGGGCGTCGTGAGATACATCTCGCGCCCGATCACGAGCGGAGTGGTCTGAAACGATTCGGAGAAGCCTCCTTGATAAATCCAAGCCGGCCGGAGCGACGCGACATTGCGGACGCTAACCTCGTCCAACGCGGAGTATCTGGCCTGGCTGTAGTCGCCGCCGTAGACCGGCCAGTTCGCGGCGTCGGCGCTGTGGCCGCCTTTGAGGATCGAGTCGGTGACCGCGGCAAAGACGGGCGGCCCTAACGGCGCGACCTTGGCGTCGGCCGGCTTGGGCCGGCTCTCGTTGTTGCAGGCGGCCGTAACCACCGCCAACCCGACCGCGATGAGTCGTCGCATTGTCACGCTCCGATCACTCGATGAAACTCCGCCTGGTCGATTGCGCCTTCGGTGCAGAGGCACAGCACGACGCTCGTCGGACCCAGCCCGAGATGGTCCCGGGCCGCCCGCAACGAGTCCTCGCGCATGATCGCCATCAATCCGCCGGTCGTCGCGGCGCCGGAGTTGCCGGCCTCGAGCGCGGTCTCGCCCGGCGCGGCGCGATAGAGCGCGCGGACCGCGTCCGCCGCGTAGCGGTCGTCGAGCGTCAGCAAGCCGTCGACTCCACGCCGGATGTTAGGCCAGGACGGCCATGAGACCTCGGCGCAATTGAGACAGGCCATCGTCGTGGCTCGGTTTCCGCGCGAGATCGCCGGGCCGCCCGATTCCGACGCC
>JBDTOH010000366.1:0-6131 GCA_039933355.1 Gemmatimonadota bacterium
AGATCTCCTCACCCACATTATGAAGCCGCCGGTGGATGCCACTCGGATCGGTGCGCCGTGCTCTCGCCGGCGATCGACTCGAGGTCGTCCCCCGAACCGCAGGTCACGCTGCGCCTGGCCGAGCAGCTGAGCGTCCGCCATCGCATCATCTCTCCGATCCTCTCCCCGTTCTTCCTTACCACCCGGCAATATCACTCGCGAGCCCCGCCCCAAGCCTCAGTCTGAGTAGGAATTCTCCAAGCTCGACTCGATGGAAGAAGGGCAGTCATGCGAATTTTTCTGGCCGTTGCCGGAACGTTGGTGCTATGCACCGCGTCCGCGACAGCCCAATCACCCGACTCCACCAGGACCGACTCGCTCCGGCGAGCTCGGCTTCCGGTAGCTGATTCCGTTCCTCAGGTCCCTCGGTGTGTCGCCGAAGGACCGGTCGATCCAGCACGGGCCGCCGCCGATTCGGTCTGTCTCAATCGGCGGGACGCGGTCAGTTGGGCGGTCGAGCGCAACCCGCAGATCCAGGCCGCCGTGGAGCAGGTGGCTCAGGCCCGAGCCCGGCGGGTTCAGGGCGTCGCGATTCCGGATCCCCAGTTCGACTACACCGTCGGCGACGCCAAGGGAGTCTTCGGGAGCGGCGCCGCGAAGGACAAGATCGTCGAGGGGGTGATGACGATCCCATTCCCGGATAAGTTCCGCCTCCGGGGCCGGATCGGCAGGGCGGACATCGGGGCAACGGAGGCCGGCCTCGCCTCGCTCCGCCAGATCATCGCGTCGCAAACCTCGCAGACCTACGACTCGGTCCTCGTCGCCCTGGCCCGCCAGCGAATTCTGCTTCAGGTCAAAGCGCTGGCGGAGGATTTCCTCGCGAAGACCGAAGCTCGGTTTCGGGCCGGTAGTACGCCGCGGCTCGACGTCGTCAAAGCCCAGGTCGATCTCGCGCAGGTGACCAACGACCTGATTGCCACGGAGCGCGACGCCGACAACGCGCGCGCTTCTCTCAACCGACTACTCAATCGCCCGCTCGGCCGTCCGCTGGGGTTGGCCGACACGCTCGCGGTGCCGCCCGAGCTTCCGCCGCTCGCATCGCTCGAAGCGATGGCGCTCCAGGCTCGTCCGGAGCTCGCCGGCCTCGAGCACCAGCAGCTGGGCGCCAAGGCCGTCACCTCGCTGGCAAAGGAGTATTGGCTGCCGGACATCATCTTCGGTCTTGGAAAGAACTACGCCGATCCGGGACCCGGCATCATCACGACCGGCGTGGCCTTTCCGCTGCCGGTCTTCTTCTGGCAGCACAACAAGGGTGAGATCGCCGAGGCCCGCCACCGCGAGCTCGAGCTCGCGGCGAACGTGCAGGATCTCCGAGCCCAGATCGCGCAGGACGTGCGGGTCTCGTATGCGACCGCCGCGACCGCGCTCCGGCAAGTGATCTTCATCCGCGATCAGCTCCTTCCATCGGCCCGCGAAGCGTACCGGATCGCGTCGGTGAGCTACGGGCTCGGCGGCTCGTCGGCGCTCGAGCTGCTCGACGCGCGGCGCGCTCTCAGAGATGCCGAAAATCAATATGCGGATGCGCTTGCAGCCGCCAACATCGCGCGGGCAGATCTCAGCCGCGCCATTGCGACCTCGCTCGACGGCGCCGGGTCGGGAGGCTCTCATGGTCGTTAGGCAGATGCGGACGGTTGCCGGGCTCGTCGTGGGATTGATCGTCGCCGGCTGCGGCCGCTCCGGCGACCCGCCGGCCGCCACACCCGCGGCGGGTTCGTCGGACCGGATCGTGGTCGACTCCGCCCAGCGGAACCGATTCAAGATCGAGACAGTCGAGCCGGTATCGTTCTATCCCTCGATCGCGACGACCGGCACGGTGGCGTTCAGCTCGAACACATCGACCCAGGTGCTCGCGCCGATGTCGGGACCGGTGACCAGGATTCTGGTCGCGCCCGGAGCGCACGTCGTGCCGGGTCAGGCCCTGGCGACGGTCTCCTCGCCCGACTTCGCGGCCGCGGTCGGCGCCTACCGAAAAGGCCAGGCGATGTGGGAGAATGCCCAGCGGATCGCGCAGCTCAACGAGCAGCTCTTCACGAACGACGCCCTCGCCCGCCGCGAGCTCGACCAGTCGCGGACCGATCTCGCGGGGGCCGTCGCCGATCGCGACGCCGCGCTCCTCCAGCTCAAGGCGTTAGGTGTGGACGACAAGACGCTGGCCGCGATTCGGGAGGGAAAGGCGACCGAGCCGGTCGAGGCCGCGATCCGCGCGCCGATCGGCGGGACCGTGGTCGAAAAGCTGATCACGCCGGGCCAGCTGATCCAAGCGGGCGCGACACCCACCTTCACCATTGCCGACCTCGCCTCGCTCTGGGTGCTGGCCAACGTGTTCGAAGGCGACATTCACGGGATCAAACAGGGCCAGCATGCGCTGGTGATGACCGACGTCTCGGCCGATACCCTCCCCGGTGTCGTCGACTATGTCGCCGCGCTGGTCGATCCCGCGACCAAGGCCACGTCCGTTCGGATCGTCGTGCCTAACCGCAACCAAGTCCTCCGCCGCGACATGCTCGTCCAAGTCGTCATCCGGTCCACCTCGCCGCGCACCGGCATGTTGGTCCCCGCGGCGGCGGTCCTCCGCGACGACGAGAATCTTCCCTATCTGTTCGTGGCCATGGCTGACGGAAGCTTTGCCCGGCGCCGCATCGAGCTTGGGAGCCGGGTGAGCGCGAGCTATGAAATCGCGTCGGGGCTCACCTCCGGCGAGCGGGTCGTGGTCGACGGTGCCCTCTTCCTGCAGGCGTCGGGGCAGCAATGAGCGGGCATCCCGAGCCGACCGGCGCCGGGCAGGCGACCGGACGGGAGTCGATCATCCACCGCGTCGTGAGCGCATCGCTCAGCGCCCCGCTCCTTGTCATCATCGCCGCGCTCGCGGTCGGCGCGCTCGGCGTCTGGTCGTTCAGCCGGCTTCCGGTCGACGCGTATCCCGATCTCTCGCCGCCCATGGTCGAGCTCGTCTCCCAATGGCCCGGGCATGCGGCCGAGGAAGTCGAGCGTCTGATCACGGTGCCGGTCGAGAAGGAGATGAACGGCCTTCCCGGCCTCTCGGTCATCCGGTCCATTTCGCTCTACGGCTTGTCCGACGTGCGTCTGGTTTTCGCGGATGGCACCGATCCCTACTTTGCTCGCGAGCGGGTCTTCGAGCGGCTCCGTGGTGTCGAGGTGCCGGACGGTGTCGCACCGGACGTGGCGCCGCTCTTCTCGCCCTCCGGTCTCGTGTACCGATATGTGCTCGAGAGCCGCGATCGCTCGCCGATGGAGCTCAAGACGCTCCAGGATTGGGTCGTCGCGAAGGCATACAAATCGGTTCCGGGTGTCGCGGACCTGTCCGGCTTCGGCGGCCCGACGATGCAGTACCAGGTGCTCCTCGATCCGACCAAGGTGGCCGGCGCCGGGCTCTCCATCCCCGCGATCGCGGAAGCTCTCGGCAACAACAACAGCAATGCGGGCGGCGGCTTCTACTCCGAGGGCGGTCAGTTCTACTACGTCCGTGGCCTCGGCCGGATCACCTCGACCGACGACATCGCGAACGTCGTGCTCGCGGTCAAAGACGGCACCCCGATTCTGGTCCGCGACGTCGGGCACGTCGAGATCGGGTTCGCGCCGCGTCTGGGTCAGTTCGGCTTCAACGACAACAACGATGCGGTCGAAGGCATCGTGCTCATGCGGACCGGAGAACAGGCCCAAACGGTTCTCCGCGGGGTCCAGGCCAAGACCGAAGAGCTGAACAAGACCCTCCCGAAGGACGTGAGGGTCCACCCCTACTACGACCGGAGCGATCTGGTCGAGCTTACCACGCGGACAGTCGTCGACAATCTGCTCCGTGGTATCGTGCTGGTCGTCATCGTCCTGATCTTCTTCCTCGTCGACGTGCGCTCCGGCATCATCGTGGCGGTGACGATTCCCCTCGCGCTCCTGTTCGCGTCGATCATTCTCGATCTCAGGCACATCCCCGCCAACCTGCTCTCGATCGGCGCGATCGACTTCGGGATTCTGGTCGACGGCGCGGTAGTCATGGTCGAGAACATTCACCGGAGCCTTGCCGCGAAACGAGGCACCACCTTCTCGATCCGTGACGTGATCATCACGGCTGCGTCGGAAGTGGACCGCCCGATCGTCTACGCGATCGCGATCATCATCGCCGGCTTCCTCCCGATCTACATCCTGAGCGGACCCTCCGGACGCCTGTTCCAGCCGATGGCGGACACGACGATTTTCGCGCTGATCGGAGCCCTGGTCCTCACGCTCACCGTGGTCCCGGTGCTGTGCGCCTGGCTGCTTCGCCGAGGGGTCAAGGAGAGCCGGAACGTGATCTTCGAGGCAATTCGGCGGGCCTATGCCCGGGGCCTCGAGTGGTGCCTGCGATTCCCGCGATGGACCGTGGCCGGCTCGGTGCTGGTTTTCGCGGGCGCGCTCGCGCTCGTTCCCCTGATCGGGGCGGAGTTCATGCCGCATCTCGACGAGGGCGCGCTCTGGGTCCGGGCCACGATGCCGCCGAGCATTTCGCTGGAGGAGTCGGGCCGGATCGTGCCGCAAATCCGTGCCATCCTGAAGACGTTCCCGGAGGTGACCGACGTCGCCTCGGAGCACGGGCGCCCCGACGACGGCACCAATCCGATCGGGTTCTTCAATGCGGAGTTCTACGTCGGCTTGAAGCCGTACCGGCAGTGGACCGGCACGTGGCACACCAAGGCCGACCTGATTAAGGCAGTGGCGGTCAAGCTCAACGCGTTCCCCGGGATCACGTTCAACTACACCCAGCCCGCGGAGGACGCCGTCGACGAGGCCGAGACGGGGCTCAAGAGCTCGCTCGCGGTGAAGGTGTTCGGGTCGGACCTCGGTCTCTTGGAGCAGAAAGGCCGGGCGATCGCGAACGTCATCGGAAAAGTCCCCGGAATCGACCGGGTGCTGATGGTCGAGGAGCTTGGCCAGCCCAGCCTAACGATCGACATCGACCGCCGGAAGATCGCCCGCTACGGCCTTAACGTCGCCGACATCAACGGCTTGATCGAAGCCGCGGTGGGTGGTACGGCCGCAACCGGTGTCGTCCAGGGCGAGAAAACGTTCGATCTCGTCGTCCGGCTCGAGCCTCGCTTCCGCGAGACCCCGGAGCGGATCGGGAACATCCTGGTCGCGACCGCGGACGGCCAGCAGGTGCCGCTCCGGGAGCTGGCGACGATCGGCATCACGAGCGGAGCGTCGTTCATCTATCGCGAGGGCAACTCCCGCTACATCGGCGTCCAGTTTGCGGTCGAGGGCCGCGACCTGGCGAGCGCGGTGCAGGAGGCGCAGCGGAAGGTCGCAGCGGCCGTCACGCTGCCGGCGGGATATCGGATCGATTGGGGCGGCGAGTACGCCGACTACACCGCGTCCAAGTCTCAGCTCGCTTTTGTGTTGCCGCTGACCATCGGTCTCATCTTCCTGCTGCTCTTCGCGCTCTACCGGAATGCGAAGTTCCCGCTCATCACCGTTGTCGGCGTGGCGCTCTCGGCGCCGGTCGGTGGGCTGCTGACGCTCGCACTCACGGGCACGCCATTCTCGGTGTCTTCCGGGATCGGGTTTCTGGCGCTGTTCGGCGTGTCGGTGCAGACGGCGGTCGTCTACATCTCATATGCGAACGAGCTCCGGCTCTCCGGTCACTCGGTGCTCGATGCGGCGCGAGAGGCGGCTCTCTACCGGCTCCGGCCGATCATGATGACGGCACTGGTGGCGGCTCTCGGCCTGCTCCCGGCCGCCATCGCGACGGGTGTCGGCTCAGACTCGCAGCGGCCTTTTGCGATGGTGATCGTGGGAGGTCTGTTCTCGCGGCTCCTCATCAGCGTGTTCTTGATGCCGGTGCTGTATGCCGGCGTTGGGCGAGAGGGAGACCGGCTGGAGGTCTGATGGGCCGATTCGCCGTATGGTTCATGTTCCGCACACCCACTGCCCTTCGTGGAACGGTCTATGAATCGGGCATGAAGATCTGTATCATTTAAATCGACTCAGCCTATCTTTGCTGGTCATTTGATAACGCAGAAGAAACACACGGTATATTGCCGCACCTCAGACTGACGGGCGCAGGCCCACGCGATGAGCGACTCCGCGGATCTGTTAGACAT
>JBDTOH010000367.1:0-6104 GCA_039933355.1 Gemmatimonadota bacterium
CTCCGGCCGGGACGATCACCGGCGGTTCGGCAGGTCCGCTCAGCTCAAAACCCGGTCGTGAAGGAGTCTTCACAGGCATCCCATTGGGGCCTCACGCCGGGGTTGTGAAGTTGTCGGGAACGGATGGCTACCCCGTCGTCGGAGCGCATCGTTATGACCAGCATGACCAGGCTCGCAGCGCGGACTCCGGTGGTTCCGGGGCTCGATCACATTCTCGTGGCAACCGATTTCTCGTTGGACGGCGATCGCGCGATCCGCCGGGCAGCCGTGTTGCCCCTTCGCCGCGACGCTCAGATCTCGCTCGTTCACGTGCTCCCCGCAGCGCCCAACCGATCGGCCGATTCGGTGGTCCTCGGTGCAGCCGAGCAGGAGCTAGAGAGAGCGGAGGTCAAGCTGGTCGACTGGCTCGAGGCGGCCGGCCAGTCGAGAGTGACGGTCCGGCTCCGCTTAATCCGTGGGTCCGCCGCCGAGGAGATTTCGCGGCTGGCTCAGGCGACTCGCCCCGATCTGATCGTGATGGGGCGGCGGGGCACGCGGTCGCTCCGCGAGCTGCTTCTCGGCTCGACGGCGCAGCGAGTCGTTCGCGGGGCGCGATTTCCTGTGCTGATCGTCGCCAAGCCGCCGCGCGAGGCGTATCGATGTCTCGTGGCGGGATTCGACTTTTCACCCGACGCGCTTCGTGCAGCGCGGGTCGGCGCCCGGCTGATACCGCCGGTGAGCCGCGCAATCGCGGTGCATGCGTCGTTGACCGGCGGCGATCCGGCGAGCGCCCGGCAGCTCGCGCGCAAGGTTCGCCGCGCCATGCCGAAGCGGCCCGGCTCGGCCCAGTGGCAGCTGGTCGTGGGAGACGACGACCCTCGGCGGCTCATTCTGGACGTTACGCGGGACCGCACGGCAGACCTCATCGCGCTCGGATCGCTGGGTCGCACTGGAGTCGGCCGGGTCCTCATTGGCAGCGTGGCGGAGGGCGTTCTCCAACACGCCGCCGCCGACGTGCTGATCGTGCCGACGCGGGACGTTCGTTAGGCGGAGTCAAGAGGGTCGGCAGATGCGGTGCGCTACCGGACAGGCGTTTTCGTAATTTCGGCAGTCAACTCGAGGAGGAACCATGAATACCCGATTGTCCTTCACGACAGATGAAGCCCTGGCCATTGGACAGGTCTTGGGCATCGACTGGCGGAAGATCGACCCCTGGCAATTCCGCCTCGGTGTCGCCTTCGAGCTCGAGCATGGGCGCCGAGAGCCGGAGCCCAACGTGACGGGCCACGACCTGATCGCGGCTGCGAAGGTGGCGCTGGCCCATATCAAGGAAACCCCCGACTACTACAGCCAGCTCGACTCGCTCGAATCCGAGGCGAGCATGTCGTGGAAATCTCGGCTCTCGCCATCACACCGCGGGATTGCCGGCGATGAGGAGTGCTGAGGAGCAGGGACCCGGACGGCGCCGCCTCGACGCCGACTCGGGCGGCGCGCCGGAACACGCAGGGCCCGGATCATGTCGTTAGGCGATGGGCTGCCGGCGGCGACTGCTGTTCAGCCGGTGTTCCGGGCTACCGGGCTCAGCAAGACCTATCGGCTCGGTGAGGTGGCGGTTCACGCGCTCCGCGGCGTGGACCTCGACCTTTACCGCGGTGAATTCGTGGTAATCCTAGGACCATCCGGCAGCGGCAAGTCCACGCTACTCAACATTCTCGGAGGGCTCGACGTTTCGAGCGCGGGCACCGTCCGGTTCCTCGATCACGACCTCACCCGCGACGACGATCGAGAGCTCACCCGATTCCGGCGCGAGCACGTCGGCTTCGTCTTTCAATTCTACAACCTGATTCCGAGTCTCACGGCCCGGGAAAACGTGGCGCTGGTCACGGATATCGCCGAGCGGCCGATGAGACCGGAGGAGGCGCTGGGGCTGGTGGGCCTGAGCGACCGCCTCGACCGCTTCCCTGCGCAGCTCTCGGGCGGTGAGCAGCAACGGGTGGCAATCGCCCGCGCCATCGCCAAACGTCCCGACGTGCTCCTCTGCGACGAGCCAACCGGGGCGCTCGATTTCGAGACCGGCGTGGTAGTCCTCGAGGTGCTCGAGCAGGCGAACCGCGAGCTTGGTACAAGGTGCTCGGCGTTAAACCGGGCGATGTGATCACCGCCGAGATATTGGAAGGGGTCCGCCCGACGCAACCGCTCATCGTGACCGCAACCGTAGATGAGCTGATCGGACTGTCGGCATACATGGACTTGAGGGCGGTGAACCGGCTGCTCCGGGAAGGGGGCACGCTCTCCGGTGCCTTCCTGTCCGTGGATCCAGTCCAAGCCCGTGAGCTCTACGAGGCGCTCAAGCGAATACCGGTCGGGGCCGGGATCGGAAGCCGCGACGCGGCTTGGGCAAGCTTCACCTCCACGTTGGGCGAGAGCCTCGGCATCGTGACCACGATTCTGGTGACGCTCGCATGCCTGATAGCGATAGCGCTCATCTATGACGTGGGCCGAATCGCCCTATCGGAGCGGGCTCGCGAGCTGGCCAGCCTCCGCGTGCTCGGGTTTACTAAAGGCGAGATCGCGACGATGCTGCTCGGAGAACAGGCGTTACTGACGACGGTGGCGCTACCCCTGGGCTTTGGCTTGGGATATCTGGCATCGGCTCTCATCACGCAGGCGTATCAGTGGGGAGCTCTACCGGCGGCCGTCGTCTCCGGACTGGCCATTCTGCGTCGGCTCAATCAGCTCGATCTCATCGCCGTGCTCAAGACCCGAGATTAGCCAATGACCAAGACCGTCAGCCGACTCGCCATGGGAGCGGCCCTGCTGCTCGTCGTTGCTGCGGCAGTGCGAGCATTCCGCCCGAAGCCGCTGGAAGTGGACGTGGCCCAGGCGACTCGGGGCCGGCTTCGAACCACCATCGACGACGAGGGCCGGACTCGGATCAGAAACCGATACGTCGTTGGAGCGGCGGTGAACGGCCGGCTCGCTCGGATCGCATTGCGCGAGGGCGACTCGGTGCGGGCCGGCGCCCCGGTCGCAGAGCTGGCGCCGGCGCCGCTCGATGTGCGCAGCCTCGAAGAAGCACGCGCCCATCTGACGGCCGCGCAAGATCTCGAAAGGACCGCAGGTGCCGCGGTCGAGCAAGCCCGCGCGGCGCTGGTCCAAGCCAGTCGCTCCCGCGAGCGGACCGAGTCGCTGGCGCGGAGTGGAGTGATCGCGCCCGAGGAGCGAGAACGGGCCCAACTCGCCGAGACCAGCAGAAAAGAGGAGCTGACCGCAGCCGACTTTCGCGCTCAAGCGGCGGCGCATGACGTGGAAGTGGCGCAGGTAGCGTTCCGAACGCCCGATGCCAGAACGGGCAGGATGGTCCAACGAATTGTCGTCAGGGCGCCCGCGTCGGGAGTCGTCCTGCGGGTGCTGGAACAGAGCGAGCGGGTCGTGCCGGCGGGAACGCCGCTCCTCGAACTGGGGAACCGCCGCGATTTGGAGGTGACGACCGATCTCTTGTCCGAGGACGCGGTCAAGTCACTATGGGGGACACGATCCTCGTCGGAGGCACCGGCGAGGATATCGAGCTTCGAGCCGTGGTGAAGCTGATCGAGCCCGCGGCCTTCACGAAGGTCTCGGCTCTTGGCGTGGCGGAGCAGCGGGTCAACGTGGTTGGGCGCTTCGGAGACTATCCCGGCCGCCTGGGGGATCGGTATCGGGTCGAAGTCAGCATCGTCATCTGGCAAGCGCCCGACGTGCTCATGATCCCGAGCAGCGCGCTTTTTCGCCGAGACGGGCGGTGGCATGTCTTCGCGATCGAGAATGGCCGGGCTCGGCTCAGACCGATCACGACGGGTCACCACGGCGGAGCGGAGGTCGAAGTTGTGGATGGGCTCGCCCAAGGGGCGATCGTGATCCGGCACCCGAGCGACCGCCTGGCAGACAACGCGCTGGTCGAGCTGCGGAAGTGATCGCCGCGGCCCTATTCGCGGGTTCCCGCCGCCGGCATCCCGAGCGTCATACCTAACGAACCCGTGAGGAAGGCCGTTGTGAACCAGCTGGGCAGCCCGCACCAAACCGAAGCCGAGCATCATGAGCGATCGACTGCTCTGCGGGGCACCGCCGTGGTGCTCGTGCTGAGCGGCGTGGTGGCATTGGTCGTTTCATCCGACCGGCTTCACGGCCTATTGCTGAAGCTGTTCGAGCAGGCCGGTGCCGTGATCGCGGAGCGGCCCTTGGTGGGAGCGATGGTCTTCGTCCTGCTCTCCGCGATTGGAGCGATGGTCATGTTCGTGTCGGGCTCGGTCCTCGTTCCCCCGGCGCTTCTAGCCTGGGGCGGCGTGCGGACAATGCTTCTGTTGTGGCTCGGATGGGTGATTGGCGCGGCGACGGCCTACGTTCTGGCGCGGCGCCTGGGCAGGCCCGCCGTCGCCTGGCTGACGTCGCGACCGAGCCTGGAACGCTATGAGAAGTGGGTTCCCGCGCAGGCCCCCATCGGCCTGGTGGTATTATTTCAGCTGGCGATTCCGTCCGAGATCGCCGGATACGTCTTTGGGCTGGCCCGCTGTCCGTTCGGGAAGTACCTCGCAGCCGCCGCGATCGGGGAGCTACCGTACGCCTTTGCCGTGGTCTATTTCGGGTCGACAATGCTCCACCGCCGGCTGGTGTCACTCTTGGTAGTCGGTGCGGCCGGCGCGTTGCTCGGCCTGGTGGCGCTCACGCTCTTGCGTTCTCGGCTCTCGGCCTACCGCGCGTCTTCACAGCGGTAGGGCGCTGCCGGCCTTCCGGGGCTACCAGGGATTCTGATTCAGAGGCGACCCGACCATGACCGAGCTCACTCCGCGCCGACCGCTCGACGCGTTCTTCACCCCCAGAACCATTGCCGTCATCGGTGCAACGGACGCAAGCGGCAGCGTGGGGCGCACGGTGTTTCGCAATCTCACGAGCGGCAGTCTCGCCGCCACCGTATTCCCGATCAACCCGCGCCGCGCCACCGTGTTAGGGGTCCAGGCCTATCCGTCGGTCGGGACGATCCCCGGACCGGTCGACCTCGCGGTGATCGTCACACCGGCGGCGACGGTGCCCGGAATCGTGGGCGAATGCGTGGCCGCCGGTATCACGGGCGCCGTCATCATCTCGGCGGGCTTCAAGGAGGCCGGCGCCGCCGGGGCCTTGCTCGAGGCGCAGATCCTCGAGCAGGCGGCGGGAAAGCTCCGCGTCATCGGACCGAACTGTCTCGGCGTAATGAACCCGCGAGTTGGGCTCAACGCTACGTTCGCGGGCGCCATGGCGCAGCCGGGACGGGTCGCGTTCCTCAGCCAGAGCGGCGCCATCTGCACAGCAATCCTCGACTGGAGCCTCCAAGAGAATCTCGGGTTCAGCGCGTTCATGTCGATCGGCTCGATGCTCGACGTGGGCTGGGGCGACCTGATCGACTACCTCGGCGAGGATCCGAACACCAAGTGCATCGTGATGTATATGGAATCGATCGGAGACGCCCGGTCGTTCTTGTCGGCGGCGCGCGAAGTTGCCCTGACCAAGCCGCTCATCGTCATCAAGGCGGGCCGCTCGGCGGAGGCCGCGAAGGCCGCGGCATCCCACACCGGAGCGCTGACCGGCAGCGACCAAGTGCTCGACGCGGCGTTCCGGAGGTGCGGCGTGCTCCGGGTCGACACCATCGCGGAGCTGTTCAACCTCGCAGAAGCGCTGGGAAAGCAGCCGCGCCCGAGCGGCCCCCGACTGACCATCGTGACCAATGCCGGCGGTCCAGGGGTTCTCGCGACCGATGCATTGATCGCCGGCCGCGGCCGGCTGGCCGAGCTGTCGGATGAGACGATGCACGCGCTGAACGACCTCCTGCCGCCGCACTGGAGCCATGGCAACCCGATCGACGTGTTAGGCGACGCCAGCCCCGAGCGGTATGCCAAGGCGCTCGAGATCGCGCTTCGCGATCCCAACAGCGACGGATTCCTGGCGGTGCTCGCGCCGCAGGGGATGACGGAGCCCGCGGCAATCGCGGAGCGGGTTGTCGAATGCCGCCCGCCCGCGGGCAAGCCGATGCTGGCCAGTTGGATCGGCGGGGCTCATGTCGCGCCGGGGGTCGAGATCCTGAACCGGGCCGGCATCCCGACATTCGCCTACCC
>JBDTOH010000368.1:0-6095 GCA_039933355.1 Gemmatimonadota bacterium
GGTGCCACGGCGGCGCCGGTAAAATGAACCCCGCGCCGCTCTCGGCCTAACGCCGCGACGATCGCGCCGAGCGAGAATACGGTGACGGCGGTCAGGGCCATCGCTTTGGCGTAGGTCATCTGATCGGCGACCCGCGCCTCGACATACGGAATCAGGCTCGACATCGCGACACCGCATTGGTAAGCGAAGCCGGGCAGAAATCCGCGAACCGAGTCGGGGGACAGTTCGTTGATGTGAGCCGGGATCACGCCCCAGGCTCCCTGCACCATGAACTGCATGATGAACGCGCCGGCCCACAGAAGCGGGAGCACCGGCGCGAACGCCCAGACCGGAATCGTCGCGATGGCGATTGAGAGCGCGATCACGATCGCCTTCCGGCGGCCGATCCGGTCGGACACGTGGCCGAACGTGAGCCCACCGAGGATCGCGCCCACCATCGAGAACGCGGTGAGCAGAGCTCGGGCCTGCGGGCTTAAGCCCCAGTCGCGCTGGAGGAACGTGGGGTACATGTCCTGGGTTCCGTGGGCGACCAGATTCATCATCGTCAGGAGCAGGAGCAGTTTCAAGAACAGCTTCCAGTTCGACGTGATGGCGCGGCCGAGCCCCTTCCAATCCGCGTGCCTGTTGGCGAGCCAGACCTCGGACTCCGAGACCCGGTACCGAACGAAGATTGCGAGCAGCGCGGGTAGCCCTCCGATGAAGAAGAGCGGGCGCCAGCCCCAGCGGGGGAACACGAAGAGGTAGCAGAGCGCGGCGAGGAGATAGCCCAAAGCGTAACCCTCCTGGAGGAACCCCGAGAAGAGCCCGCGGCGGCCTTTCGGTGCCTTCTCCATGGCGAGCGATGCTCCGACACCATACTCGCCGCCCATCCCGATGCCGAAGAGCGCACGACAGATCAGAAACGTGGTGTAATCGGGCGCGAGACCGGACGCGACCTCCATCACGGAGAAGAAAACGAGGCTCAGCATCAGCGGAATCCGGCGCCCGTAGCGATCGGCCATCAGGCCGAAGATCAGGGCGCCGATCGGGCGGAAGGCAAGCGTCGCGGTGAGCGTAAAGGCGACGTCTTTATCGGGCCGGCCGAAGTCGTGCGCGATCGCCGTCAGGGTGAAGACGACGAGAAAGAAGTCGAAGGCGTCGAGCGTCCAACCCAAGAAGCTCGCGACGACGGCGTTGTAGGGCGACTCGCGCCGCGGGGCCGGCACGGCCATGATGAATTCCGCTTGGGTTCAGGGACTTGAGAAAGGCGAGGCCAAGAGAAGCTAAGCGGATCGCCTGGGCCGTGGGAGATCCGGCTGGGCAATGGGACCGCTCGTCGAGTCAGACGGTCGGCCTTGCGCGCGGCCAATACGCTCCCTGCCGGGGAACGATTCTTCGAGTCTACCTGAGCGCCGCCGGTTCGCTGGTTCGAGAAGGGAGACGGTGAGCGAGATGGCCTGCGCCGGCCAGCGGCTCCAGGCGGACTTCGTGGTGCCGCAGGCCGGGCTTCCGCTCCTTCGGCCGGGTCAGCAGGTGAAGCGGCGCTACGATGCCTTTCCGTACCGGCGTTATGGCATGCGGTTCGGCAAAATTCGATGGGTGGGTCCTGCCGGCGCCGCCGCGCGCGACAGCGGGAGCTTCCGTGCCCTCGTGGATCTCGGCGAGGACTCGATCCGCGTACAGGGCCCGCCGCGCGCCCTGCAGGCGGGTATGCGAGGCAAGGCGGACGTCATGATCGGGCGGCGCTCGCTGGTGAGCTACGCGGTCGAACCGATCCGGGCGCTCGGGGAAAACTTCCGGGATGCCCCGCACCGATCCGGGCCATCGTTAGGCAATCGTTTCAGCTCCGGTTCGGCTCGATCAAGGGGGCGTCATTCGCGCAACCGATTTGGTCAAGCCCACGGCGGCTTCGGTGACTCGGGCTGCGAGCCGGTCGATCGCCCGCGCGACGATCGGCACGAAGGCGTGAGCCTGCTCCCATTGATCTCGCTCGATTCCTTCGCGGATCGGCGGCAGGGTCGAAACCTCGTTTCCGTGGTAGGGATCCGACGCGTAGATCAAGTGACGAAACCAGGGCCGGTCGGGAAGGCCGGGCTCGTGAAGCAGTAGCCGCTCCGCGGTATAGAGCAGCCGGTCAACCGATTCAAGCTCCCTTCGATGCGAGTCTGCGATGTTCCCCTGCGCGACCCCGAGCCGCGCGAAGGCAACACTCGAAGACTTCGCCGCCAGGTCGAGACGTCCGAGCGCGGACCGGATCGGTCCAAAGCTGAAGCTCCGACCGCTCTTCCGGATCTCCGGCAGCCGCTCGATTTCCTCGACGTAGCCGCGAATCGCTGTTGCCATGTTGCCGAACTCGAACGGCAGCACTGTCGCATCGGCCAGCCTGAGCAGGATGGTACCGCTCGTTTCCGCGAGCGCTTTGCCATACGCGAAGGTCGGATCGCCGAAATGGGTGTACCAATAGAACGAGTCGTACGTCGAGTGATACGTCCCGCGCCAGCTCCAATCTCCATCGAACAGGAGGTCGAGGGAGGCGATGCCCAAGTGGCCGAGAAAGACTGCATAGTCGGTTTCCGCGCCAAGGCCGTAGAGCGGGAGGGGAGCCACGTGAGCGGCCGCTCGCGCGCTGGTCGTCGCGGCCAGCGTCGCCAGGTGGTCTCGGGCCGCCTGCAGCACGGTGGTGCGCAAACCCGGCTGCAGTACCGCACCGGCGGCCTCGCTGACGAGCGCTTGGAGAGAGTGGGAGCCGCCCGGCGTGAACCAGCCCCGGCCGCTCGTGTCGGTGTTGATATACGCAACCGCTTTCTCCGCCAATTCCGCGGCGTGCTTCTCGCCCCATTCGGTCGAACCGATGAGCCCCCATTCCTCCGCGTCCCAAGACGCCAGGATGATCGTCCGGTTAGGCTTCCAGCCTTCTTTCACCAGCTGACCGAGAGCCCGCGCGGTCTCGAGCAACCCGACATTCCCGCTGCCGGGGTCGTTCGCTCCATGGACCCAGGCGTCGTGATGATTGCCGCGGATGATCCACTGGTCGGGTGAGACCGCACCAGGAATCCGCGCGATGACGTCGTAGATCGGCCGGACCTTCCAATCGAGCGTCACCTTCAGATGGACTCTGGCCGGCCCGGGTCCGATGCGGTAGGTGATCGGCAGCGCGCCGCGCCAGTCTTCCGGCGCGACCGGGCCGGTCAAAGCCCGCAGGAATGGAAGGGCATCTTGGTAGGATATCGGAAGCACGGGGATCGGCGGCATCATGTTCGCCGCTTCCGCCAGCGTGAGCCGCTTGGCCCCTGAATCGGAGGCCCAGCCCGGTGTAAGCGGATCACCGTTCTGGATCGGCATGTAGTAGGTGCTGCCGCGCTGGACTCCTCGCCACGGACGCGCAGGTCCCTCGGGATAAATCGGCTCGTTGTAGTAGCCGTCTTCCCGGGGATCGGAGTAGATGACGCAGCCGACGGCCCCATGTTCAGCTGCGGTCTTGGGCTTGAGCCCGCGGAACGCGGTGTGTCCGTAACGGGCGATCACAATCTTGCCGCGGACGTCGACTCCGAGCCGCGAGAGTCGCTCGTAGTCCTCGGGCACACCATAGTTGACGTAAACCAGCTCCGCGGTGACGTCGCCATTTGCGGAGTAAGCGTTGTAGGTCGGGACCTGACCCGACGAGCCGGAAGTGGAGTCTTCAGGAATCGGAGGCTCTACGAGGGTTGCCTCGTACCGCTCGGGTTCGAGCAGCTCGAGGACCCGCTCCGTTGGTTGGGGCAGGAGGACGGTGAACTCCTCGATCCGCGCATCGAGGCCCCACTCCTGGAACCTGCCGAGGATGTACTCGGCCATGCGCTTGCTCCCGGGCGAACCGGCGTGATGCGGTTCGGCGCTCAGGACTCGGAGGTAGTCTCGCAGGTTCCCCGGCTCGATCTGCGATCGAAACCGCGTTTCCCAACGGCGTTGGAGAGCCGCAGCGGCGGGAGCAAAGCCTCGCAGCGGCTCGGCCGCCTGCGCAGCCAAGCCCTGGCCAACGAGCAAAAAGCCGATCACAGCCGCACGGGTTCGCATCGAAGGAGCGCCTTGATGCCGACTATCGAGGGCGGTAGAGCTCCGCCCGCGCCCGTTCGAGCCCGACATCGCGCTTGGCCGCGAGGTCCCGATCGGCGAACACCGGGACCGCGATGTCCGGCGGAATCCCGGGCCCGTCGAAGGTCTTACCGTCCTGGGCCCGAAACACTTCGTTAGGTAGGCCGAACTGCCAGCCGTTGGGCATCGAGCGGCCGAGCACGTCGGAGAACACGCCCTGGGTATTCTCGCCGATTCGGAGCACTTTGGGCGTCCGTCCCATCAACGCCTGCGTCGTCGTCTCGCCCGCGCTGATCGTGAGCGGCCCGGTCAGCTCCACCACCGGCCCCTTGAACGACGGTCTGGTGCTCGGCCGTACGACGCTCGGCTGGCCCGGCGTCCACTTGGTCCGATCGACCGGATCGATCCGCGCTTCCTTCGAATAGGCGACGTACTCGGAGGTCGCGAGCCGCGATGCAACCGCGAGACCGTACGGGTCGGCGCCGCCGAAATTAATCCGGACGTCGAACACCAGCCCCTTGAGCTTGGGGTCGGTGAAGATCGTGTCGAGCGCCGCTTCGAGCGCCACGAGCCCGGCGGCGAACCCGCCCTCCTTCGTGTAGCTCCCCTCCGAGATGATTCGGAGATATCCGGTCGAGTCGTCGACATGGCCGTACTGGACCTGGTCGTTGCACCACTTCCGGATCGGTCCCTGCAGCTTGCTGTCCGTTATGGCGAGCACCGGCGGCATGTCTTTGGCCATGAAGTCGCGGGTACCGTGCTTGGCCAATCGATCCGTCCCCTTGCGCAGGGCATGGAACCGTCGCTTCAGGGAATCCGATGAGATGAAGGTGTGCGCATCTTCGAATGGGGCAATCATTCCCTGAAGGATGTCGAAAAGCTCCGCCGGCTTGGTCGCAGGGGTCACCTTGGCCCGCGCGTTCGCCGCCACCACGTCCCAATTGGCGTGCTTCTCGTCGAACAGGATGTAGTGCTCTTTCCAGGTCTCCGCGAATACGTCGAAGTTGCCTATCGGAGTGTTTGGAGTCGGCTGATCGCAGGTGGCGGGCCGGCCGGCGATTCGACGAATCACCATGTCGGACGCGGCGCCGTCGCTGTGGAGGCGCTTCTCGTTTGAATCCGTCGCCGCCTTGACGAGAAACACGTCGTCGTCCTTCGCATAGACCGCTTCTGCGCCGGGCGCCGTCTCCGCGCGCCTGATCACCTTCATGGTCGGCACGCAGGTCGTCTGAGTGACTTCATAGGCCTGCAGCGTGTCACCGTTCGACACGAAGACAAGCCCGTAGCCGTCCGTCTTCCACGCGCCGCTGAGACCGGCGGACGGACGGGGCTGCTCGGGGCTATCGGCCTTGTCGGTCTTGGGGCCGGAGCAGGCAGCTACCGCGGCAAGGAATCCAACGAGATGAGGTACGTGCCGAAGAGCGAGACGCATAACAGGCTCACAGATGAAAGACGAGTTGCCGAGTACGGCAATGGATCGTGCGAACGAAGCCGGCTCGCAGCCCGCTCAACTTAGAGCGAATCGCTGCGCTTGGGAATTGACCCGCGTCAGTACTTTCGACCCGGCTCGGCGAGAGCCAGGATCCGCGCGACCGCGCCAACGATCAACTCGGGCTCGGTGGCGGGTATCCCGTGCTCCGACTTCGTTGCCACCACCAGCTCGCGCCGCTTGCCGGCTGCGACCAGCTCCTCATGGCTTTGCCGCCAGGCGGAATCGATCGGCGGCTTTCCAAACCACGGCCTGCCGGCCGTTATGACGACGACCGGAACCCGAATCGCCGCTCCGGCCGGTCGGGTTGCCGCGACGAACTCGGCCATGTCCCGCTTCATCCGCGTGATCGTAACCTCCTTCGGTGTCTTCGGGTCGGGAATGTCCGGCACGGTCGTCTTGAGCCAGGCGAGCGTCACTTTGTCTACGAAGATGGGGTTCATCGGGTCTACCAGCACGAGCCCCGCGACGCGGTCGGGCTGGTGAGCCGCGTGGTAGAGCGACAACAGGCCCCCGTAAGAATGACCGACCAGGACCATCCGCCGGACTCCCAGCT
>JBDTOH010000369.1:0-6094 GCA_039933355.1 Gemmatimonadota bacterium
TCACCCTCGCTCTCGGGGTCGGCGCGAACACCGCCGTCTTCGGAATCATTCACGGGGTTCTCCTCTCACCGCTGCCGTACCGCGCACCGGACGAGCTCGTCGCGATCGCGCAGGGGATGCGGAATCAGCCGGTGCGAAGCGCCGTCTCTCCACCGAACTATCTCGACATTCGTGCGGAGACGAAGAGCCTTGCCGACGCCGGCGCGTACTACCCGAACTCGGTCACGCTCACCGGTCGGGGCACGCCGGTTCGTCTGATTGCTCCCGTCATGACGCCGAGCCTGTTCTCCACCCTCGCCGCCGGGCCGGTTCTGGGCAGGACGTTCACGGCCGACGAGGGTGTCCCCGGCCGCGACCGAGTGGCGATTCTCTCCTATGGCTTCTGGTTGCGTCATTTCGGGGGTGAGCGCTCCGCGCTCGGCACGGAGATCCGCCTCGACGGCGAGAACTACACGATCGTCGGCGTGATGCCGAAAGGCTTCTCGTTCCCGATCGGTGAGTCGGATCTCTGGTTACCGTTAGGCTGGGACGCCCGGGTCGCGACCCAGCGAGGCGCTCAGTACCTGTACATGGTCGGCCGGCGGCGGGCGGGCACCCCGATCGAGGCGTTGCGCGGGGAGCTCGAGACGCTGGGCCACCGCCTGGAGGCGAGCTTCCCGGACAAGAATCTTGCCATGACGATCTCCGCTACGCCCCTTGCCGAGCAGATCGTCGGGGACTCCCGGCCGGTGCTCCTGCTGCTCGCGGGTGCGGTCGCGCTGGTGATTCTGATCGCGAGCAGCAACGTGGCGAACCTGCTCCTGGCCCGGGTTACCCGGCGATCCGGAGAGTTTGCCGTCCGTGCGGCGTTAGGCGCCGGGCGGGCCCGGTTGATGCGCCAGCTCGCGGCTGAGAGCTTGCTCTTGGGCGTCTGCGGCGCAGTCGGCGGCTTGGTGGTCGGCTGGGGCGGAGTAGCCGCTCTCAAGAAGTGGTGGCCGGCCGTTGTCCCCCGGCAGCAGGATGTCGGCATCAATTTGACGGTTGCGGCCTTCGCCTTGGGCATTGCGCTGACCGCGAGCCTGGTCGCGGCGCTGGTGCCGAGCTGGCGGATGTCGTGGGCCGGCATTGGGGGCACGCTTCGACGGGGCGGGCGAGGCGACACAGCGAAAGGGCACCACCTCCGTCACGCCCTGGTCAGCGCGGAGCTGGCCCTCGCCCTCATGCTGCTCACCGGAGCGATGCTGCTCCTCACTGCGATTCGCCGCCTCGAGGACACCGATCCCGGCTTCGAGCGCCGGCAGCTGGTCACCTTTCAGCTGTCGCTTCCCGGCGCACGTTACGCGGACGGCGAGAGCATCGGCCGGTTCTTCGACGCCGCGCTCGACCGAATCCGGTCGCTTCCGGGAGTCACCGGAGCGGATGCAGTCTTCGGTCTTCCGCTCATCGGGTTCGGGTTCGGGGGAACTTTCAACGTGGAAGGACCGCCGACGGTGGCGGGCGACGAGCGCGAGGTGGGAACCCAGGTGCGGATCGTAACCGCTGATTACTTCCGGACGATGGGAATTCCGATTCGCGACGGGCGCGGGTTCGAAGCCCGCGACCGGCGTGAAGCTCCACGGGTCCTCGTCGTGAGCGCTTCGGTGGCGCGGCACTTCTGGCCTAACGGCGACGCGATCGGCCGCCGGCTCAAGCTGCACGCCTCACCGGGTCCCGACCGGATCGAGGGCGAGATCGTCGGCGTGGTGGGGGACGTGCGGGCCGCGGGGCTTCACCGGCCTCCGGTCCCGATCATCTACTCGACGCTCGCGCAAACGGGAGTGAGCGAGATGAGCGTGGTGATGCGAACGACCGGGGTGGGTAGCTCGGTCATCCCGCTGGCGCGGGATCTGATTCGCGCGATCGATCCGGAGATCCTGGTCGAGCGCGCGGCGACCATGGAGGAAGTGATCGCGCAGTCGCTCGGCCGGCCCCGCTTCGCCATGGACGTCCTGGGCCTTTTCTCTGCGCTCGGTGTCGCCCTGGCCATTATCGGGATCTACGGCGTCGTCGCCTACTCCGTGTCCCAGCGCACTCGCGAGATCGGGGTTCGGATGGCACTCGGCGCCGATCCGCGCAGGCTGGTCGTTGGCGTGGTTGGCCGCGAGCTCGTTTTTGTGGTGCTCGGCGTCGCGGCGGGCGGAGTGCTGGAAGTGGGGCTGACGCCGCTCCTGTCCAAGGTCGTCTACGGCCTCGATCCAGCGGCACCGTCGGTCATGGTAGCCATGGCCGGCCTGCTCTTCTTGGTGGCTGCTCTCGCGGTGTTCCTGCCGGCCCGCCGCGCGGCACGGATCGATCCGGTGACCGCGATCCGGACCGATTGAGCACTCCAGGAACGGCTAGTCGTTGCGCAGGGCAACGAGCGGATCGACCCGGGTCGCACGCCACGCCGGCGCGAAGCTCGCCGCCAGCGCCGCGCCGGCGAGCGTGAGCGTGACCCCGCCGAAGACCGCTGGATCGAATGCGCTGACGCCGAAGAGAAAGCGCGCGAGCGCGCGGCTCGACAGCGCCGCCAGCCCGACCCCGATCACCGAGCCGATCAGCGTGAGCTTGCCTCCCAGCCGGAAGACCAGCCGAATGAGGTCTCCCGCCTGAGCGCCTAACGCACGCCGCACGCCGAGCTCCTGGGTTCGCTGGCTTACCGAGTAGGCCATGACGCCATAGACCCCCATGACCGCGAGCAGCAGCGCAATCGCACCGAAGACGCCGAGCAGTTTTGGCATGATCGACTGGTTCTGGGTCTCGAGCCGAATCAGCTCCGGCATCGTCTCCATGGCATAAACCGGCTGCCGGGGCGCAAGCGAGCTCACCGCCTGCCGGACCGCGGAGGCGAGCGCGCCCGGATCGCTGCCCGCGCGCACCACGAAGCTCATCGCGCGCTGCTCCGACTGAGGCGAGGCGAAGTACATCATCGGCGGCGACGGGTCGTCGGGCCCGAACTCGCGCGTGTCGTTCACCACGCCGACGATCTCCCGGGTAGCCCCGGATTGGAAACGGATCCGGTGGCTTAGCCCGCGGCCGGCCGGCCAATGACGCTGGACGAACGCTTCGTTGACCAGCATGACAGGAGGGGCGTCGAATCGATCGGTCGGCTCGACGTCCCGACCGCTAAGCAGACGCATCCCGATGGCGTCGAAATAGCCCGGTGAGACCGTCCGATACAGCGCCACAGGCCACTTGCCTTCCTCCGGCTCCGGCTCACCGACCACTGCATAATAGATCCCACTCCTGCCGATCAGCGGAAGCTGCGACACGGCGCCGGCCGCTTTTACCGCGGGCAACGCTCTCAGCCGCTCGGTCAGTTGGTCCTGGAATGCGACGACACGCGTGCTATCCGGATAATCCTTCTCCGAGAGCGCGGTGCGGAAGGTGAGCAAGCCATCCGGCTTGAAGCCCAAGTCGATCCGCTGAAGCTGGAAGCTCGCCTTGATCAGTAGACCGGCTGAGATGAGGAGCACCAAGGCCAGCGCCAGCTCTCCGATCACAAAGGCGTTTCGGAGCCGGCCGTGACGGACTCCCGCGGTCCCGCCCCGACCCCCGTCGCGGAGCGCGCCCGTCAGATCGGGAGCCGTAGCCCGCAGTGCGGGCAGGATTCCGAAGACGAAACCCGCGAACACTGTCGCCGCAAGCGCAAAAAGCAGAGCGCGGCCCGACATGGCAACTTGTTCGACTCCCGGCGCGTCCGTGGGGATGATCGATCGGAGCCACTGAATGCCGGCGAACGATAAGATCACGCCGGTCGCGCCGCCGATCACGGCCAGGACCAGGCTCTCGGTCAGCAGTTGCCCGAGGATCCGGCCGCGACTCGCACCCATCGCCGCCCGGACCGCAATCTCCCGGCTTCGAGCTGCTCCGCGGGTTAGCAGGAGATTCGCGACATTGGCACATCCGATCAGAAGAACGAACCCGACCGCTACAAGGCTGATCACTCCCGCCTGCCGGGCCGTAGGATCGACCACCTCGTCGAGCAGCGTTATTACCCGAGTCGTCGTTCCCTTGTTGGTGCTGGGATAGCGATCCGCGAGGCGGTGGGCGATCCGATCGAGCTCCGTTTGTGCCTGATCCTGCGAAAACCCAGCCACGAGCCGGCCAATGGCCCGGTAATTGTGATCGCCGCGGTTCTCCTTCCCATCGTGCCGGGCCGGCACCCATACATCCGATCGTTGCTGCGGCAGCTTGAACCGAGCCGGAACGACGCCGACGATGACATACGGCTCTCCGTCGAGCCCGATCGGATGCCCAATGATCTCGCTCCGGCCGGCGAAACGGTCGAGCCACAGCCGCTCGGAGATCAGCGCAACCCGATTGCCGCCCGTGGTCTCCTCCGTCTCGGTGAAGCTGCGGCCATGACTCGGCGCGATCCCGAGGACTCGAAAGAAGTTCGCCGTGACTTCGGTTGCGTCAATCCGCTCGGGCCCGTCGCCTTCGGACAGGTTGAAGGCCGAGCCCCGGTACGCGGTGAGCTCGATGGTCTTCGCTTCGGCCCGCCAGTCGAGGTAATCGGGCATCGAAACGCTCGCCTGGCTCCAGCCCCTCTCCTTGTTCGCCGACCAGACCTGCATCAGCTGCTCCTGTACCGGGAGGGAGACCGGATGCCAGATGACAAAGTCGATGCCGGTGAAGATGGTGACGTTCACGGCAATGCCGAGGGCAAGGGAGAGCGTCGCCACGGCAATGAGTCCGGGGCTTTTTTGGAGCGACCGAGCAGCGAATCGAAGATCGTTGAGCAGAGCGACCATAGAGGGAATCCGGTCGAGAACGAGTCGATTGCGGGCGCCGGCTTTACGCCTGCGACGCTACCAGGGTTTCACCGGGTCGTGGGTGGCGAAGATCTCCGGCTGCGGAATCGAGGGCTTGACCAATGGCCTCGGTTGTGCAACCTTTCATCCGGATATACGGATGATATGACGACGATACCGAATCTGCTGTTCGAACGACTCAGCGCCCTCGCCGACCCGATCCGGTGCCGTCTCCTCCTCGCGCTCGAGCGCCAGGAGCTCACGGTTTCGGAACTCAAGGGTGCTCTCCAACTCCCCCAGTCTACGGTGAGCCGCCATCTGAAGGTGCTCGGGGACGAGGGCTGGGTGTCGAGCCGCTCGAGCGGGACCAGCAACTGGTATCGTTTTCAGAGCAGGGACCTCGATCCGGCGGCGCGGCGCCTATGGCTGGTCGTGCGCGAGCAAGTGGCCGACACCGCGCCGGCCCGGCGCGACGCCGATCGGATTCGGACCGCGCTCGCCGACCGGCACTCCCGCTCCCAGGAGTTTTTCGCGACCCGCGCGGCCCAATGGGATCGGCTCCGTGCCGAGCTGTTCGGGTCGGGGATCGAATGGGCCGCGCTCGCCGGATTCATCGAGCCGGAGTGGACGGTCGCCGATCTCGGGGCGGGAACGGGACAGCTGACGGCGGCGTTGGCGCCGCTGGTCCGGCGGGTAATCGCCGTCGACGAGTCCGCCGCCATGCTCCGCAGCGCGGGCCAACGGCTCAAGGGCTGGGACTCGGTGGAGCTCAAGCAGGGCTCGCTCGAGTCGCTCCCGATCGAGACCGGCTCGCTGGACGCCGCCTTCGCCGTCCTGGTGCTTCACCATATCTCCGAGCCGGCCGGGGCGATCGAGGAATCGGCGCGGGCGCTGCGGGCCGGCGGTCGTCTCATAGTCGTCGATATGGTGCCGCACGAGCGGAGCGAGTACCGAGAGACGATGGGGCACCAATGGTTAGGTTTCAGCGCCGAGGAGCTCGGCCGGTGGAGCCGGGACGCCGGGCTCACGCTCAGGACATACCGGCCGCTGCCGCCGGGCCCGGCCGCCAAAGGCCCGGGGCTGTTCGTGGCGGCACTGACCAAATGATTCGTTAGGCATGGCGACCGATGGGTTCGAACTACATCCAAGGAGACTGACCGTGGCGACCGCAACACTCGACTCGCATCCGTTTGCCACCGCCAAAGAGGCGGGGCGAGATCCGTTCAAAGTGAAGGATCTGAGCCTGGCCGAGTTCGGCCGGAAGGAGATCCGCCTCGCCGAGCAGGAGATGCCCGGCTTGATGGCGCTTCGGACCGAATACAAGGGCAAGAATCCGCTCG
>JBDTOH010000370.1:0-6089 GCA_039933355.1 Gemmatimonadota bacterium
TGGGGGAATCTCAAGGATGGGAACATGCTCTATGAAGGAAGCCTGGCGCCGCTCCCCGGAACCACGACGCGAGTTCGGACCCGCCTCAGTTTTTTTCATGTGAGCAAGGACACCGTACGCCAATTTTCCGAGCGGACGCCCGATGGCGGAAAGACTTGGGTCACCAACTACGATCTGATCTACACCCGCCGGAACCCCTGAATGAATCCGCGACTCGGGCGGGATTCCGCCCGAGCCGCGCCCTTCGGTTACCGCTCGCCAACCACAGCCGGCCTGTCCTTCATGAGCCTCACAGATTCGACCAGCCGGATGAACTCGGCCCGGTAGCCCTCTTCGTCGTCGCCCCGCGCTCGGCGAGCCCGGTCGAGCACCGCCGCGAGCGAAGCCTGCCCGCGAAACTCAGATTCGCGGAGCACCATGCCGAACTCGGCGACGGAGGAAGCGAATCGGAAATCCGCCGACGGGCTCTTGCTGTCGCCCCGGACGACGCGTTCGAGCTTGAGGCTCGTGTTCGAGGTCGGCGGCTTGTAGCGCAACTTCACCGTGTACCATTCGTCGGACCCCATCCGCGAGCGGGCCTCACCCTGATACTTGAGCGGATCGACCGACCCCACTTTGACATCGGTCTCCACGCCGACCGGGACGATCTCATAGAGCGCCGTGACCGAGTGTCCCGCGCCCAACTCTCCTGCGTCCTTGGCGTCATCGTTGAAATCCTCAGCGGCCAGCATCCGGTTCTCGTAGCCGACGAGCCGATACGAGGCCACCTTGGACGGATTGAACTCGACCTGGATCTTCACGTCTTTGGCGATCGTGAGCAGCGTCGCGCCGATCTCACGGACGAACACCTTCTTCGCCTCGAGCAGGTTGTCGACGTAGGCGTAGTGGCCGTTCCCCTTGTCGGCGAGCTGCTCCATCTTGGCGTCCTTCAGGTTGCCGGTGCCGAAGCCGAGGACGGTGAGCGAGATGCCGTCGCGGCGCTCGTCCTCGATCAGCCGCGTCAGCTCGCCGTCGCTCGAGACACCCACGTTGAAGTCGCCGTCTGTCGCCAGAATAACCCGGTTGTTGCCGTGCGTGAGCAGATTGTCCCGCGCCGTCTGGTAGGCGAGCTTGATGCCGGCGCCACCAGCGGTCGATCCGCCTGCTTCCAGCTTCCCGATCGCGTCCAGGATCCGATCCTTCTGGTCGCCCGGCGTAGACGGGAGCACGACGCCGGCCGCGCCCGCATACACGACGAGCGCCACCCGGTCCTGCGGGCGGAGCTCGTTGACGAGCATCCGAAACGCAGACTTGACCAGCGGCAGCTTGTCGGGCGAATACATCGATCCGGAGACGTCGATGAGAAAGACGAGATTGTTCGGCGGTAGGTGCTCGATCGAAAGGCGCCGGCCTTGGAGACCGATGAGCGCCAACTTGTGACCGCGATGCCACGGAGCGTCGCTCAGCTCCGTCGTCACCGAGAACGGATCATCGCCGCTCGGGTCGGGATAGTCGTAGTGGAAGTAGTTGATCATCTCCTCGATCCGGACCGCATCCTTGGGTGGGAGCTTCCCCTCGGTGATGAAGCGGCGGACGTTGCTGTACGAGGCCGCGTCGACGTCGATCGAGAAGGTGGAAAGCGGGTTCCGGCCCGACGCCTGCCAGCTGTTCTCCTGGATCCGCCGGTACTCTTCGGTGTTGAAGTCCGCCGACTGTCGCGGCGGGGCTCCGGCGATGGGTGAGATCGCAGCGCTCATGCCGCGAATCTTCATGGACTTGTCGGCTCGATCGGTCACCACCAGCTCTTCGAGCCGGAGCGACACCCCCTTGAGCTTGAAGTCGAGCTTGGCCACGCCCGCTTCGGGAACGGTTGCTACTTCGATCCCGAGCTGGTAACCGACGAGCTGAGCTGTGACTTTGACCGGACCGGCCGTGACCCCGGCGATTCGATACGACCCGTTCCGTGCGGTCGTGGTCTTGAGCGCGGAGCCATCGACGGCAACGATGGCGCCGGCGAGGGCCCTGCCCTGCTCATCCCTGACATTTCCTTCGATCGAACCGACTTCGATGGCCGTACGTGTGGCGGGTACCGCGGCGAACACAAGTCCGCTCGCCATGGCGAGCTGGCGCAGTCCGAGCATATCTCCTCCTGAGGTTGGGTCCGGGAGATGCCTCATGCCTCCATTCGTACACAGCTCGGCCGAGCGGGTGAGATGGGGCAATGCATCGGACGGGCCCAAAGGAGAAGTAGGCTCGCAGGCGCGAGTTAGGCAGAACCGAGTGGTGATGGTTGTATGGGATTGACCCGCCCGAAGTGTCCCGCCGACACGAACAACAGGTGACCGGCTCAGGTTCCGGGACGGAGCCGGCACCCCGAGCTCTCGGCCCGAGGATCCTAGCGACGTCTAATTGTCCTCGTCGAGATAGCGGCGCCACAGCTGCTCGAAGACGGACGAGTCGGGGAACCGGGCGTTCTTGTCGAAGCCCGGCAAGCTCCGAAACATCTCATGCCACAGATGCAACGCGCGGCTCTCGGCCAGCAAGCCCGGATTGTCGCTCAGGCTCGTATCGAAGACCGTATGCCAGTTGGTGTGGTGGATTGGGTAGAAGTGCCAGAAGGGCAGTGCCTTCTCGATATAGCCGAGGTGCCGGGCTGCCTTGGTGAGCCCACCCGGGCCGAACTCGTCCCATTTAATGAACGATCGGCCTCGGCCCCGGAGCTTACGCCGCCACTTCCGCCATCTCACGGCATCATCGTCGTAGGGCAGGACTCGATTCGGGTGCTCACAGCATTCAAGCATCCAGGCGGAGAGGGGGTGCCCGGGAGGTAGCCCCAGCAGGGCGCCGCAGACCGAGCGCTGCTCTTGCCACGCATAGACCTCGGGCCGGTCGTAGAGCAACGGGCGCAGGCAGATCACATCGGCATCCGACCAGATCCCTCCCCGGTCGAACAGCAGCCGATAGCGAAACCAATCGGAGAATGGTGAGACCGAGCCGGTCTGCCGATGCCGGAACAGATGCTTATGATCCAGCACCGTGCGGGCATCGACGAGCGTCACGCCTTCGGGAACCGCTCGAGGCACTGTGTAGGCGTAAAGGTGGAGCGGGTGCCCCTGCGCCACGAACGAGGCCATGGAGAGACGTTCGATCCGCGAGAGAGGCGGCCCCTCCCAAAACATGTGGATCGTGGGCAAAGCTCGAGTCACTTGGCCGACTTTCTCGCCATCGGTTCACGGATTCGACCGCCGCGGGGGGAATAGTACTTGAGCCTGGCCTGTCCTAACGAGTATTTTGAGTTGCCCAACCATCCGCTGCGACCGGAGTTACCCATGGCAGAGACCGTCACCGCGCCTCCCGCCCTCACGGTGCTGTCGGAGGAAGAGCAGCTCTTCCGGCAGACGGTGCGCGACTTCGCCGAGAGCGACGTCAGGCCTCACGTGCAGGAGATGGATGAGAAGGCCGAGTTCCGCAAGGACCTGATCGACAGGTTCTTCGAGCTCGGGCTGATGGGCATCGAGGTACCGGAGCAATACGGCGGCGCTTCGGGCTCGATCTTCCTCGCGATGCTGGCGATCGAGGAGCTGGCCCGGGTAGACGCGTCGGCTGCCATCTACGTGGACGTCCACAACACCCTGGTCAACAACGCAATCATGCGGTGGGCCACCGACGAGCAGAAGGCCCGGTACTTCCCCCGGATGACCACCGGCTTGTTAGGCGCCTATGCGCTCTCCGAGCCGGCCAGCGGATCGGACGCGTTCGCGCTCCAGACCAAAGCGGAGCGAAAAGAGGGCCACTGGGAGCTCACCGGCCGGAAGTTCTGGATCACTAACGGCGCCGAGGCCGGGATCTTCATCATCTTCGCGAACACCGATTTCTCGAAGGGCTACAAGGGGATCACGGCGTTCCTGGTCGAGCGCGGATTCGACGGCTTCACGGTCGGCAAGAAGGAGAACAAGCTCGGCATCCGGGCCTCGAGCACGACGGAGCTCATCCTCGAGGGCTGCAAGGTGCCTAACGAGAACGTGCTGGGTCCGGTGGGCGTCGGTTACAAGGTGGCGATCGAGACCTTGAACGAGGGCCGGATCGGGATCGGGGCCCAGATGATCGGGATCGCGCAGGGCGCGCTCGAGGCGGCGGTCCGTTATACCCAGGAGCGAAAGCAGTTCGGGAAGGCGATCAGCGATTTCCAGGGCGTGCAGTTCCAGCTGGCCCAGATGCGGGTGGAGGTCGAGGCTGCGCGTCTCATGGTGTACAACGCGGCCCGGCTCAAGGACGGGGGCCTTCCGTTCACGGAAGAGGCCGCCATGGCCAAGCTGTTCAGCTCCCAGGTCGCAAATCGAGTCGCCGGACAAGCGCTGGAGCTATTTGGTGGCTACGGCTACTCGAAGGAATATCCAGCGGAGAAGTTCTTCCGCGACGCAAAGATTGGCATGATTTATGAGGGGACTAGCAACATGCAATTGCAGACCATCGCCAAGGCGATGCTGCGATAGGGGGCAAGGGACGGCGCCGGCGGACTTCACTCCGCCCTTCCACGGCGAGACTCGATGAATTCACGGATTTCGCGGCAGGTCGCGCTCGGAGCACTCCTCGTTTTTGGCAGCGCTCCGGCGTTCGGCCAGGCGCGTCGCGTAGCTTCGAATCCGCCCCTCACGCTCCAGGAAGAGCTCAACGCCTGGTATCGAACGGCCGTCAAGAAGGCCCCGGGAGAATGGGGTGTCGCGGTCGCGGATGAGAAGGGCCAATTGGTCTGGGGCATCGACCCAACCGCCATGATGATCCCAGCCTCGACGGTCAAGCTCTTTACGACCGGCTTTGCGCGGAGTGTTCTGGGCAGTGACGCGCACAAGACGACCCGGGTAGTCGGGACCGGGCATCTCGATCCCGCGACCGGATCCTGGCTCGGCACCTGGGCTCTCGAGCTCAACGGCGATCCTTCGTTCGAGCGGGCGGGCCGGAACGGTGCCCGCCTTGCCGACTTGGCTACGCAGCTTGCGGCCCGGGGCATTCGGCACCTCGCCGGACCACTGTCGCTCATCAGCGCCACCGGAGACGCCGGCGCATCCTTCCCTTCGGCGTGGTCGTCGCGCCATCGCGGCCGGCTGTTCGCCCCCCTGATCGGCAATCTCACCTTGCACGAGAACCTGGTCAGCTTCGCCGTCGCGGCTGGCCCCAGGGCGGGCAGCCACGCCGTCCTCGCCGGCGCGAGCCCGTTAGGCTTCGATCAGCTGGTCCGGGTGGAGGCCAAGACGGTCAAAGGCCGGAAAGCCCGGCTCAAGTTCGCGCAAGATGCCGACGGGCGGGTCGTCGTGACCGGCACCATCGGCACCTCAGCCCGGGCTCGGGGATTCTCCGCCCCCACCACCAACCCCCGGGCGGTGCTGGAAGCGGCGTGGAAGGCGAACCTGGCGGCCGCCGGGATCGACTGGACGTCAGCCCCCGGAATGAGCGCTCCGACCGGGACCCTCCGCGCGACGACCATCGCCGAGGTGATCTCACCGACGTTCGACTCGATCGCGTCCGAGATCAATCGGCGCAGCCTCAACATCGGCGCCGAGCTGCTCCTCCATTGGGCGGCGGGATACGACAATCCGGTCGATCGACTGAATGCCCACGTGCAACAGATCACGGGCGACCGGAGCGGGGTTCGCCTCGTCGACGGCAGCGGTCTGTCTTCGGAGAACCGGGTCTCGCCCTATGCGTTCGTCACGTATCTCGCCCGCTTCCCGCTGGCGCCGGGCGGGAAGAACTTTCCGCAGCTGCTGCCGGCCAACGGCACCGGCACGCTCTGGCGGCTGGCGAGCGGGCTTCCGATTCGCGGCGTAGTCCGGGCCAAGACCGGAACACTCGGCAACGTGGCCTCGCTGGTGGGTTACCTCGGACGTAGCGACGGTGTGCTTCTCGTCTCGCTCATGTACAACGGCAACCGAGTCTGGGCGGCCCGCCAGCAGCAGTGGAGCCTGTTCCGGACGCTTGGTGCGTCGGGTGTTGTGATCCCGATGGACTCTCTCGAAACGGATCATCTGGGCGGACCGGAAAAGCCCTAGGGGACCGAGGACCGAGGACCGAGGACCGAGGACCGAGGACCGAGGACCGAGGACCGAGGACCG
>JBDTOH010000371.1:0-6051 GCA_039933355.1 Gemmatimonadota bacterium
GCAAACCGGGGGATCTCGGACGCATTCGAGATGTTGACGATGAGAAACCCTCCCCGCTTGCCGTCCTTCGCGCAGAAGTAGGCCGCCTCGGGCTTCAGCTCCTCGAGGATCTTGCCGAGCTTCTGGCCGGCGGAGCCGTCGCGAACGGCCTGATTGAACTTCTCGACCGGGAACGACACGTGCACGACGAATCGCATCTGATTCTCTCCGAGAGTGGGTCGGTGCTATTGTAGTGCGGGATGGCGGCGCTCGCCAGCAGGCGAGACGAGTGGAGACGGGGGTGCGGATTCGCCGGAGTCTTCCGACGGCGGGCGAGCGTGCAACTGGGCGATCTACTCGATACAGCCGGGGTGAGGCCGCGCGTCGCCAACGGTGAGCGTGAGCGTCACTTGCGTGAGGATGGCGTTCGCCTGATCCCGGAGCTCGACCCGACCGCGCCGGCCGATCAGCGCGGTCCAGGTGGTATCCTCGAGCGGCGGCGCCGTCTGCAGAGCCACGGCGGGCCCCGGGAGCGTCATGAGCGGTTCGGGAGCGCCGATCGTATCGAAGGTGGCGTGGTCGAACCGGACGACAGCGTCTTGGGGATCGAAACGCCAGAACACGGCGCCCTTGGCGGCTCGGTATCCATCGAGCGCCCGCACCAGCCGACCGAGATCGTCCAGCTCCGTCTCGGCCAGACGCAAGCTGGGCGAGTCACGAAACGCCACGATCCACACCACCATGGCGGCCAGCTGCGTTTCGCGGTCATGGGTGCCCTTGATTGACGATCCGCTGGTGACGCGTCGAGGGACCCGCGCGCGATATCAGGGCCGTGAGCGGCATCCGAGGACCGCGAGCCAGATCCCTTGGTCGGTGCACTCCCTCGGAATGACATGGGTCTGAGACGAGCCGGTGGTCAGGGCGCGGTCGAACGTCGCCGGCAGGCGACGAAGTCATGTGTTCCAATGGGAATCGGGAACGGCAAGCATGGGTGCCCCCGGCTCGGCCCGCAAGCGGGCGATCGGGGGCGAACCGGTCCATTCAATATGCCTTGAGGAGAACCAGGCGCGAGCATCGAAGCGCAACCGCAAACGCAAACACAACGACCATCCATGGCCAACAAGTCCTCCGGCCTCATGCCGTTACGTGCCGCCCTGCCGCCTTGCCGCCTTAAGACGGTGGATCCTTCTGCCGGGTCACCGTCACCCCGTGAAGAATCGCGATCCCAACCAGACAGATCACGCCCACCACGATCCACTTCGTAGGCGCGTGGAGCCAACTCGCACCTAACGCGATCCCCACAATCAGGATGATGTAGCCGACGAGATAAATGCCGAATGACACGGAATACCTCTTTGAGAAGGGGCATTGCCCCCCGATCGACGCCTACATGTTCTTCTTGAACGTCATCAGGAGCTTCTGGCAGGCGGCGGCGTCCCGCGACAACGCCTCCTTGGTCAGCGGCGTATTCAGGAATTCGCTGTAGCCGGGCGTGTCGAGCACGTCGCCCGAGTTGAGGTCGCGGAACGCCATCGACCAGTCCGGAAACTGCCGCTCGGCCAGCGGTCCCTGCAACAGCGTGAACAGGCCCTTGTGCCGCGGGTCGTCGCCGATCCTGGTGTGGAGCATCCGGACCGCTTCTTCATCGCCCTCGAGGGCCTGCATGAAGTTGCCGTCCTTGTACAGCAGTATTCCCGTGATGCCCAGTTTGGCGTTGTTCCGATGACACTTCGCGAGCAGATCGACCAGCTCGGAGGGCGAGAACGGCCGGTGGGCCGAGCTTACGTATACCAGGACGAACATCAGTGTTGGCTCCAGGCGACAGGGCGGCAGGGCAGGAGGGCCGCAAGCATTGGCATCGCAGGACCGTGCGACGTTCCGCTTGCTCTGCCGTCCGGCTTGGCTCGGCGACTGCGGGTCAGGGTTTCTTGATCCGGAGCTCCACGCCGCGGCGATTCAAGGCCCGTCCTTCGACGGTCGCGTTAGGTGCGATTGGGAGGCCCTCGCCGTAGCCGACGGCCGTCATCCGCTCGGCTGCGACGCCGCGTCCGATCAGGTAGTCGCGGACCGCCGCGGCCCGCCGCTGCGACAGGGCGACATTGTACGCGAAGGTGCCGACGCTATCGGTGTGACCGGCGATCTCGAAGTAGGCGTTGGGATGAGCGAGCATCGATTCCGCTACCCGGTCCAGGATCGGTGTGGCGGTGGGCGTGAGCGTGCTCTTGTCGAACTCGAAGTGAACCTGTTCCAGCACCAGCGTGCCCTTGAGCACCAGGCAGCCGTTGCCGTCCACCTCGGCGCCCATCGGCGCGACCCCGTGCTCGCACCGGGGCAGCGGCTGGGTCATCATCGGCGGGGGCGGGGGCGGAGTCGGTTGCGCGGCGGCGACACCCGTCGAGCACACCGGACACGGGCGCGGCGGACAACCGCTTCGGTCGACCGGCGACCCGGCGGGAGTATTCGGGCACTTGTCGTTCTTGTCCGGCACGCCGTCGGCGTCCGCGTCCGCCGGCGGGCCGCCCATGAAGACTGAGAGGCCGAGCGTGACGATGCCGGTGTAGGCCGTCTTGTGTCCGGGCAGCTCGGCGTAGTGCTCGGGGCCGTAGCGGCCCTCGAGCCGGAGCGCCACCTTCTCGGAGAGCATGGACCGCACACCCGCGCCGGCGTGAGCGCCCCAGGTTGGATGCGTGAGCCGGCCGTTCTCACCGCTGATCCGGGTGAACTGCATCCCGGCGGTCAGGAAGGGGCTCGTGTTGGCGTTCAAGTTCACCGTATAGGTGAGCGCCGCGAGCGGGGTGAGATAGTGCACTCCGGAGCCGGTCGCCCAGCTGGTGCCGAGACTGAACCCGAAGTGATTGCCGAAGTTGTAACCGAGGCGGAGGGCGACCGCCGGCGCGACCCGGCCGGGATCGGTGCTGCTGGTGAACCGGTTGGTCGCGTTGCCGGTCGCGAGATAGGCCAGGAGGTCGCGGTCCAGGATCATCACGCCGCCGCCGGCGCTGAGCTCCCAGCTCCCCTCGCGCTGCGCTGCGAGCGGTTGCACGATCACCAGTGCCGGCAGGAACGCCGCCAGCGCGCGCATATGCTTCAGGATTGGGTTGTGCATGTGCTCTCCTGGATTGCCTCTAAGGTCACCGCGTCCGACTGGCGCGGGAGACGGCGACGGCGCGCGCACCGGCTCCCGCGATTGGCTCCGAGCCGTGCGCTCACGGCAGCGTTATGAGATTCGTGTCCATCGTCACTCCGGCCTTCGACAACGCCCTGCCGTGGAGGCTGGCGCCCTGCACCAGCGTGACGCTCACCGCCGCGATGATGTTGCCCTGGAACGCCGTGGTCTGACCGATCGTCGCGGAGCTGCCGACTTGCCAGAACACGTTCTTGACCTGACCGCCGCCGCTCATGACGACCTGCGAGCTGGTGCCGGTGGTGAGCGCGGTCGCGACCTGGAAGACCCAGAGCCCGTTGGCGGGACCGGCCAAGGTGAGGATGCCCGTGAGCTGCGCGGACGAGGTGAAGCAGTAGACGCCGGGCGCCAGCGTCATGCCGCCGAGATCCTGACCGGTCAACGCAGTCCCGCACGCCATGGCCGCGAGGGCGTTGTACGCAGGGGTGACATCGGCCTGGGCCGTGGTCGCGGCGGCATCGTTGACGTGCGGAACGGGCGCGCCCGGAGACGAGATCGTGCAGGGCGCCGGGAACCCGGAGACGGAGCCGGCCGGCGCAACGCCGACGTCACCCGCGATGTTGCTCACGCCGGTGCAGCTCACCGCCGTGCTGCCGAGGACCGCGAAGGCCGCCGCCGCACCGAGGGGCGGTCCGACCGACGACGAGCCAGTGACCGTCACGTCGGCAAAGCCCGAGATGGCGCCGCTCGTCGCCCTGACCGTGTTGGTGAACGACCCGGTCGTGGCACCCGCGGTAAAGAGACCGGAGCCGCTGTTGATGGTGCCGCCCCCGTTGACAACCGACCAGTTCGGCGCTGGGATGATCGGAACAATCACGCCGTTCACGTCCCGGCCCGTCGCGGTGAATTGCTGGGTCGTGTTGACGTCGAGGCTTGCCGGATCCGGCGTCACGGTGATGGTTGCCAAGGCGCCGGTCCCGACCACCGTGACCGTCACGGACGCGAAGCCCGACACGCTGCCGCTGCTCGCCCGGACGGTATTGGGGAACGAGCCGGCCACGGCACCCGCGGTGAAGAGACCGGAGGCGCCGTTGATCGTGCCGCCGCCGTTCACGACCGACCATACAACCGCCGGTGAGATCGGAACGACTACGCCGTTCGCGTCGAGGCCGGTCGCGGTGAATTGCTGGGTGGCGTTGACCAGCATGGTCGCCGGGTTGGGCGCGATAATGATGCTCGCCAACGGGCCGGCCGCGCCCACCACCGTCACCGTCGCGAATGCGGTGATCGTGCCGTTGCTCGCCCGGACCGTATTGCTATAGGTGCCCGGCGTGGCGCCCGCGACGAACAGACCCGAACCGCCGTTGATGGTCCCTCCGCCGTTCACGACGGACCAGGTGACGGACCCGGGGATCGGGACCACGAGCCCGTTCGCGTCCCGGCCCGAGGCGGTGAATTGCTGGATGCCGCTGACCGCGAGGCTGGCCGGGTTAGGCGCTATGATGATCGTCGCGAGCGCGCCGGCCGCCACCAGCGCCGTGACGGTCGCGGAGTCCGCGAGCGTGCCGCTCCTGGCCACCACCGTCTTGGCATAGGTCCCGGGCGTGGTGCCCGCGGTGAACAGGCCCACGCCGTCGATGGCGCCGGCCGCGGCGTTGACGACGGACCAGGTCGGCGAGACGGCGACGATGTTGCCGCCGGCGTCGCGACCCGTGGCCGTGAACTGGGCCGTGGCGCCGGTCGCGAGCGAGACCGGGTTGGGCGTAACCCGGATGGACGCGACCGCTCCAGCGGTCACCGACACGGTGGCAAGGCCCGAGACCGTGCCGCTCAGCGCTCGCACCGTGTTGGCGAATACGCCGGCTGCCGCACCGGCGGTGAAGACGCCGGAGGCGTTGATGGTCCCACCGCCCGCCACGACCGACCAGGTCGTCGACCCGAGCGTGAGCACGTTGCCGTCGGCGTCGTATCCGGTTGCCGTGAATTGCTGGACCCCGCCGGCGGCTAGCACTTGCGGGTTAGGCGTTACCACCAGAGTCGCGAGGGGGCCGAGCTCGGGAGTGGATGGCCCCCGGTGCTCGCAGGCTGCGAGCAAGAGGACACCGGCAAGCGGAGCTATGTGAGCAAACCGCACGGGAAGACGGCGGAGAGTCAGCAGTCGGAACATGGAGCGCCTCCTGATTCATGAGCCATCGACCCACGGCAATTCCGACAGGCGCATGCTGGGTCCTGGCCGATGTTGGACCTGGTTCGCCTGGAACGCGAAAGATCGCACCGGACATCGGTGCGCGACCATCGATCGTGAGGATGACAAAAGGACTAGAACGGCTGATAGCTGAACGGACTAGCTCTTTGGATGGAAGCCAAAAGCGGGCGCGTCGACGCGGTCGCTGCAGATGCCGCCTTCATGCCGGCCTCGACGACCGGTGATCCGTCCCTACATTGTGAAGGAATGATGAATGTCGCGGTTGACCAGCCCTAACGCAAGCTCGAAATCCAGCGCCGTCGGGACGCATCTCTCAAGAAAGCTCACGATCAATGGACAAGAACGAAGTGCTCGCGTGGCTCGAGAAACGGGGAACCCGGAAGGCCGTCGTGGGCCTGGCCCGCTACGGGATCGTGGCGGAGCGAGCGTTCGGCGTGCCGATGGGAACGCTGCTCTCGCTGCAGAAGAGCCTGGGAACGGACCACGCGCTGTCGCTCGCGCTCTGGGAGAGCGGCTGGTATGAGGCGCGTCTGCTGGCCGCGCTCGTCGGCGACCCTCTGCGCGTGACCCGGCGCCAGATGAATGCGTGGGCCGCCGGCTTCGAGAATTGGGGCGACTGCGACACGGTCTGCTTCAAGCTGTTCGACCGCTCTCCGTTCGCGTGGGAGAAAGCGCCCCAGTGGGCGGTCTCCCCGCGCGAGCTGGTCAAGCGCGGCGGCTTCGTCCTGATGGCATGCCTGGC
>JBDTOH010000372.1:0-6046 GCA_039933355.1 Gemmatimonadota bacterium
TGGCGCTCGCGCCGGTCGGCCGGGACGCCGCCGCCGGAACCGGCCCGATGAGCCTCGACGACATGGAGCGGGGCGCCATCAAGGAGGCGCTCGCCCGCCACGACGGCAACGTGAGCCTCGCGGCCAAAGCGTTAGGCCTGAGCCGCTCCGCGCTGTATCGGCGACTGCAGCGGTACGGGCTGTGACTGAGCGGGGACCGGGGACCGGGGACCGGGATTCCGGGCTCGGTGACCGGAAGCCCGCCGATAGCGCGCCTGCGCGGGACTCCGGGTGTCCCGAATGCCCCGGTCCCCAGTCCCCGGTCCCCCGTCTCCAATGAGCTCCTTCCCCCACGATCGCCGAGTTTTCCTCCTCGCGCTCCTGGCGGGGTTCCCGGCGATGGTGGCTGCGAGCATCCTGCTCTGGCTCGTGCCCGCTTCGGCTCTGCTCCGCGGGACACTTCTTGGAATCATGGTGCTCGTCTGGCTCGGCGCGGCCCGCGCGGCGCAGATCCGGGTCGTGCGGCCGCTTCAGGTTCTGGCGAACCTGCTCGCCGGCCTGAGAGAAGGCCACTTTACGCTTCGAGCCCGCGCCAACGAGGGCAACGACGCGCTCGGCTCGGTGGGACGCGAGCTCAATGCGCTCGCCGAGTCGCTCAAGGAGCAGCGGCTCGGCGCGCTCGAAGCGGACGCGCTGCTCCGCCGGCTGATGGAGGAGATCGACGTCGCGGTGTTCGCATTCGATACGGCGGGTGTGCTTCGGGTCGCAAACCGCACCGGCGAGCGCCTGTTAGGCCAGCCGCTCGAGCGGGTGCTCGGCCGGACCGCGGAGTATCTGGAGCTCGAGGAGTGCCTTCGCGGCGAAACACCGCGCATCGTCGAGGCCGTGCTCCCCGGCGCGGGACCCGGACGGTACGAGGTGCGCCGCCGCCGGTTCCGGCAGGGGGGCCTCCCGTTCGACCTCGTCGTGCTCGCGGACATCTCCCGCGTGCTCCGGGCCGAAGAGCGCCAGATGTGGCAGCGACTCGTCCGGGTACTGAGTCACGAGATCAACAACTCGCTCGCACCGATCAAGTCGATCGCCGCCACCATGATGAGCCTGCTCGACCGGAGCCCTCGGGCGCCGGACCTCGAAGAGGATCTCCGGACCGGGCTCGAGGTCGTTTCGGGCCGGGCCGATTCGCTCAATCGGTTCATGGCCTCATATGCCCGGCTGGCCAAGCTGCCCCCGCCCACACCGGCCCCGCTCGACGTCGGCACCTGGGTGAGACGCGTGGCCCAGCTCGAGAATCGGCTGACCGTCGTGGTCGAGCCCGGGCCCTCGGTCACGATCGAAGCGGACGGCGATCAGCTCGATCAGGTTCTCATCAATATCGTCAAGAATGCCGTCGAAGCCTCGCTCGAGACCGCCGGCTCCGTCACGCTCACCTGGAACGAATCCGAAACCGGCGTCGACGTCGTCGTTCGCGATGAGGGGCCCGGCCTAAGCTCGATGACCAACCTCTTCGTTCCGTTCTACACCACGAAGCCGAGCGGGTCGGGGATTGGCCTTGTTCTGAGCCGCCAGGTCGTCGAGGCGCACGGGGGCCACCTCTCCCTTGCCAATCGCCGTGGCAATCGGGGGTGCGAGGTGCATATTTCCCTCCCCAAGGCGTTCCCGACCCGTCCCGCGTAGGAGCCGGTTGTGCGCATCACTGCAGAAGTAACGTTAGGCGGATACATGGACAAGCACGACCGCGCGGCCGCGTTCGGCGGGTCCGACGGCCACGCCTATTCGTGCGCGATCTACACCGACGAGGAGCCCGACGAGCGGAGTCGTTACGGGGCGTCGCTCCTGTTCGTGCGGTGGAGCCCCGCCGGCGATGCGCCGACCGGCCACGTGGAGACCGAGTCGCTCGCCTGGGGCGCCACACCGGAGGAAGCGGCCGACCGGCTTCGCGCGCTCTCGCTCTACGACGTCAAGGCCGCGCTCGACCAGGCGATTGCGAACCAGCCGGGTGAGTGGTGACTGAAACCATCGGCACCATTCTCGAGCGGGAAGGCGGCACCTTCAGGGTCTCGACCGACCAGGGCGAGTTCACCGCGATCCTGCGCGGCAAGGTCAAGCACCGCGATGGCGACCGTTATGTCGTCGGCGACCGGGTCCGCGTCGACACCGAAGACCCGAGCGGGACGCTCGGCATCATCAGCGCTGAGCCTCGCCGGAATTTGCTCGAGCGGCGGAGCCCCGATTCGAGACGCGCCCGGCCCGTGGCGGCCAACCTCGATCGGGTCCTCGTATTCACCGCGGCCGCCAATCCCGAACCGCTGCCCCAGTTGCTCGACCGTCTCCTCGTCATCGCCGAAGCGAACGACATTCCCGCGGGCGTAGTCGTGAACAAGTGCGACCTCGCCTCGCCGGAGCCGATCGCGATCCGGTTCGAGCGGATCGGCTATCCGGTCTGGCGGGTTAGCGTCAAGAACGGTCTCGGCGTCGAAGCGCTGCTCGCCGAGGTGAAGGGTCACGTCACGCTTTTCACGGGTCCGTCAGGATCCGGGAAATCGAGCCTCCTCAACCAGCTCCAACCCGGGCTCGCACTCCGCACCTCGGCCACGTCGGCAAAGGTCGGCCGCGGCCGCCATACGACAGTGAGCGCGGTGATGGCCCCGCTTGCGATGGGCGGCTATCTGGTCGACACGCCCGGCTTCAGCGACGTGGGGCTCTGGGGGATCGATCCCCGCGGCCTGATGCAGTGCTTTCCCGAGATGCGCCCGTTGATCGACCAGTGCAAGTTCGCCGACTGCCACCACCTCATCGAGCCGCATTGCGCCGTCCGTGGCGCGGTCGCGGACGGAACGATCGACGCCGGCCGTTATGAGAGCTATCGGATTCTGCTCGGCGAGATCAGGGCGTCGCCGGAGCAGTGGGAGTAGCCCCGGCGCTCCCGCCGTCTCGACCGGCCGTTTCGAGCCAACTCGACATCAACGTCCAACCCGTTGGTCCACGAAAGTGTCTCACCTTGACGGCTTAGGGAAGTTGTGCCACCTTACCTAAGCGATTTAGGTGACTACGGCCGCAACTCCGAACCAGAGCCCCACATGCCCCAGGTCGACCTCCTCCAAGGCACGCTCGACTTCTTGATCCTCAAGACCGTTACCTGGGGCCCGATGCACGGGTTCGAGATCTCCCGGTGGATCAAGAAGACGACCGACAGCGCCCTCGAGATCGAAGAGGGCGCTCTGTACCCCGCGCTCCATCGGATGGAACGCCGTAAGTGGCTCGAGGCCGAGTGGGCGCTGACCGAGAACAATCGGCGGGCGAAGTACTACCAGCTCACGAAGCTTGGCCGCGATCAGCTCAAGGCGCAGGAGAGCGAATGGCGGCGATACGTCGCGGTCGTCGGGAAGATCGTCGCGGCCGCGAAGGGAACCTGATGCGATCGCTCCGGCGTCTCTTCCGCCTCGCAACCGGGCGCTCATCGATCGAAACCGACCTCGACGACGAGTTCGCGCTCCATCTCGATCTCAAGACCGACGAGCTGGTCGCCGATGGAATGTCCCGGACCGAGGCCCGGCGGGTCGCGCTGGCATCGTTTGGGAATCTGACCGCGATTCGCGGGGCGGTGCGCTCGATCGACCACCGAACGGAGGCCGCCATGCGGCGCACGCAGATCTGGGATGAGCTTCGGCAGGATCTTGCTTTCGGGATCCGAACCCTCCGCAAGGCGCCCGGTTTCGCGCTGGTCGCCCTGGCGACGCTCGCGATCGGCGTGGGGGCGACGGCGACGATGTTCACGGTCGTCAACGGCGTCCTCCTGCGCCGGCTGCCCTATCCCAACGCTGACCGGATGACGATGGTGTGGACGACGCCGGCAGAGTCGCCCGGAATCCAGTGGCCCTTCTCGGCTGCGAACTATCTCGACTTGGCGCAGCAATCCCGCACGCTCGAGCACGTCGCGGCATTCCGGAGCGCGTCGTTCACGCTGCAGGACGGCGATCGGTCCCAGCTGGTGAGCTCGGTCCGAGTCACCGGCGAGTTCTTCAACGCGGTCGGCGAGAAGCCGTTTCTGGGGCGAGCCCTCGGCCCCGAAGACGACCGGTTCGGCGCTCCGAAAGTGGCGGTAATCAGCGACGCGCTCTGGCGCCGGCAGTTCGGCGCCGACTCCGGAGTCGTCAATCGCCAGGTGCTCCTCAGCCGGGTCTCGTACACAGTCGTCGGTGTGATGCCGCCCGCGTTCCACTTTCCGCGCGGCGCTGAGCTTCCGAGCGGGCTCCGCTTTGCGACGCGGACCGACCTCTGGGCCCCACTCGCCCTCTCACCCGAAGATGCTGCCCGGCGGGGGAGCCAGAACCTGGCAGTGCTCGGCTTGGCTCGCGCCGGTACGTCGCAGGCCCAGATATCCGCCGAGCTCAACGCGTTCTGGCTTCGGATCGTCGGCCAGTTCAAGCCGCTGGGCTTTCTCGCGGTGATGCCGGTCGCGCTCGCCCGTCAGGCCACGGCGCCGGTCCGGCCCGCCCTCCTGATTCTCATGGCCGCGGTCGGATTGCTCCTGGTGATCGCGTGCACGAACGTCTCCAACCTGCTCTTGACCCGCACCGCCGCACGGGCCCAGGAAGTCGCTCTCCGCTCGGCGTTAGGCGCCGACCAGCGCCGCCTGATCCGCCAGTTCGTGGCGGAGAACCTGACGCTCTCGGTGGCCGGCGGCCTGTTAGGCTGTGTCGTAGCGGTGTGGGGGAAGTCCTTCCTCCTCGGCCTCGTGCCTAGTTCGATGCCGCGGGTCGATGACATCGCGCTCGACTGGCGGGTGCTCGCGGTCACGGTCATGACGGTGATCGTGGTCGGGCTCGGGTTCGGCCTGGCCGCGGCCGCTCACGCCGTGCGAGGCTCGGCCGCGGCGGTACTGAACGAGGCCTCGGCCAAGACCGCGGGAGGCCGGACCCAGGCCCGACTCCGCCGCGGATTGATCATCGGTGAGGTCGCCATCTCGCTCGTGCTGCTCTCGGGCGCCGGCCTGCTTGGCCGGAGCTTCGTCACCATCAGCAACGAGCCCACCGGATTCGAGTCGCACCATGCGCTCACGGCCGAGATCGTGATGCCGATTGCCGATTCAACCAATCTCCTTCGCGGAGATCCTGGGTGGCTTCGATTCTATGACCAGCTCGAAGCCGGCCTTCGGCCCCGGCCCGGCGTCGTCGCGGTAGGCGGGGTTACCTCGCTCCCGCTCTCAGGCGCCTGGGAGAACACGGGGTTTCAGATCGAAGGAGCCGCAGCGGCGCAAGAAGGCAAGCCGCAAGTGGCGAACTATGCGGCCGTGACCGATGGCTACTTCGCGGCCTTGTCGATCCCGCTGGTCGGCGGTCGGGGCTTCGAATCGCAGGACCGGGCCAACCCCAACGTGGTCGTGATCAGTGCGGTGATGGCCCGGCAATACTGGGGCGCTGAGAGCCCCATCGGCCGGCGGATTCAGGTGTGGCGCCCCGAATGGCTCACGATCGTCGGCGTCGTGGCCGACGTGAGGCAGGCCCAGCTCGATCAGCCGCCGGTGCCGACGATCTACCTCCCGGTCGCGGGATTTCCCGAGCCGTCGCTCGCGTTCGTGGTCCGGACCACGGGCGCCCCGGCGACCGCGGCCGCCGCGCTCCAGGACATCGTCCACTCGATCGATCCGAGCGTCGGGCTCAACACGATCCAAACCATGGACGAGGTCACCGCGGGATCGCTCGCGCAGCGCCGGTTCAACCTGATCGTGCTCGGACTCTTCGCCGCCGCCGCGCTCGTCCTCGCGGTGATCGGCCTCTACGGCGTGATCTCGTTCCTGGTCGCCGGGGAAACCCGCGCGATGGGGGTGCGGCTTGCGTTAGGCGCCGAGCCGGCGGACCTGGTCCGGCGCGTGGTGCTGCAGGGACTCGGTCTCGCCGGAGTTGGCGTCGGAGTGGGGCTGGTCGGCGCGCTCGCCATGGGGCGGGCGCTCTCCGGTCTGGTCTACCGGGTCAGTCCTAACGATCCGCTCACGCTCGGCGTCGCGGCGGCGGCGCTGCTCCTGGTCGCGGCCGTGGCTTCGTGGGTGCCGGCCCGCCGGGCGATGCGA
>JBDTOH010000373.1:0-6041 GCA_039933355.1 Gemmatimonadota bacterium
AGACGTCGGAAGGTTGGCACACGGGAATCGGCGCGGGGGTCTGGCTCGGATTCCTGACGCCGGCCAATTCGGTATCCGCCGCGATCGGGCACAGCGACGAGGGGAATCGGTTTTACTTGCGGACGGGGTTTGCGTTTTAGGGCGGCAGGGCGGCAAGGCGGCAAGACGGTAAGACGGTAAGACGGTAAGACGGTAGGACGGTAAGATGACAAGCCGGATGCGGGATGGGGTCGTTAGGCGGGCTTGCGGAGAGGGCTATCGGGATGGGTGAGGGTGGGATCAACTGGGTTTATCGACGCCAGGGAGGCGGCAAGCTGGCGCACCGTTATCTGCATGGCGCCTCTACTCAGGAACACCGCGCCGGAATAGTTCCTGCTCTCAAGAGGCCCGCTCCGCGTCGATCAACCGTACCTCCTTTCGATCGGTTTCGGTAACCGGGCTGCGCTCGCGGCCCGATTGCCGTACGTTAGCTGATCAACAAGGAGCCCGAACGTGCCCGTGCTGCACCGCCCGTTTCCCTGGATACTGATCGCTCTCTTCGCGACCCTCACGCCCGGCACCGCGCTGTCGCAACGGCCTGCCGAGCTCGACTGGAAGCGGATCGAGGACGAGACGATTCGCCACTTCCAGACTCTCCTCCGCTTCGAGACGACCGACCCGCCGGGTAATGAGCGGCCCATGGCCGAGTATCTGAAGGGGGTCCTCGAGGCGGAGGGCATCCCGGTTCAGATCTTTGCCCTCGACCCGAAGCGTACCAACCTCGTGGCGAGGATCAAGGGAAACGGGACCAAGCGCCCGCTTCTTCTCATGGTCACCTCGACGTCGTGCCGGTCGACCTAACGAAGTGGACCTTCCCGCCGTTCAGCGGCACTCGGAACGGCGGATACGTCTATGGCCGCGGCGCGATCGACGACAAGAGCCACGTCGTCGCCGCTCTCATGGTAGTGCTCACCCTCAAGCGGCTCGGCCTTCCGCTCGATCGCGACGTGATCTTTCTCGCTGAAGCCGGCGAGGAGAACACGACCAGCATCGGGATGGAGTTCATGGTGGAGCAGCATCTGCCGGAGATCGCGGCCCAGTACTGCTTCGCCGAGGGCGGGTATGTGCGGCGAATCGGAGGGCAGGTCAAGTTCGCGTCGGTGGAGACGCTCGAGAAAATTCAGAAGACGGTCGAGCTCACGGCGCGCGGTGCGGCGGGGCATGGGTCGATCCCGCTCCCCACGAACGCCGTCGTCCACCTCGCGCGCGCGATCGCAGCGCTCGCTGCGTGGCACCCGCCAATCCGGCTCAACGAGACCACCTCGACTTATTTCGAGCGGCTCGCCGGGATCGTTTCCCCGGAGGAAGCGGCCCGCTATCGAAGCCTCCGCGGCTCTGACCCGGCAGCGGCCGCCGCAGCGGCGCGATACATGGTCGACCACGAGCCGATTCATGCTTCCATGCTCTGGCCGTCGGTGTCGCCGACCATGGTGACCGGGGGCTACCGCGTCAATGTGATCCCGTCGGAAGCGAAGGCAACGCTCGATGTGCGACTGTTGCCGGACGATGACGCGGGGGAGGTCCTCGCGGCCCTGCGGAAAGTCGTCGACGATCCCGCCATTGAAGTCGTGTACGGCAAGCGCGACTCGGTCCCGGTCGCGAGCGCGGATCTCGAGACCGAGGCGTTCAGCGCGATCGAGGCCGCGGTCACCAAACACTACCAGACGGTGACGCTCCCCACTATGAGCACCGCGACGACGGATATGCCCTACATCAGGTCGCGGGGCACTCAGTGTTATGGGATCGGCCCCGCGCTCGATTGGGAGGACGCCGCAAAAGGGTTTGGTCCTCATAGCGACCAAGAGCGTATCCTCGAGACCGAGCTGCATCGGTTTATTCGGTTCGAGTGGGATATCGTGGCAGGGCTGTCGAAGACCCGCGCGTCGCCCTGAGCGGCCACCAGTCATATGAAGGCAAAGCCGAAGCTGTCGGCGTCCATGACGGTGACCCAGTTCGACTACGGCTATTGGTACGCGGTCGAGCTCAAGACGTTTGCGGCGAGGATCGGGATTCCATCCGCCGGAAAGCTCCGCAAGGATGAGCTCGAGAAGGCCGTCAAAGTCTTTCTCAAGACCGGGAAGATCAAGAGCACGACCAAGAGGAGCCTCACGACGCCCGGGCTCAGAGACGTCGAACGAGGACTGCGTGTCGATCTGCCGGTGGCCGTCTATACGAACGATAAGGAGACCAAAGCCTTCCTCGAACGGGAGGCGCAACGACTGGCTCCCGACTCGAGGAGAAAGTCCGGGGCCCGCTACCGGCTTAATCGCTGGCGGGAAGAGCAGCTTGTCAAAGGCTGCCAGATCACCTATCGAGACCTGATCGAAGAGTACGTTCGCCTCAATCAGGTCGAGGGCTCGTTCCCCCAAGTCCCCCATGTGAGATATATCAACTTCGTGAGCGACTTTCTGGCCGCGGAAAAGGGCGCCACGCGGCGGCAAGCAGCGGGGGCTTGGCAGAAGCTGAAGCTGCTGGACGGGCCCAAGACCTATCGATCTTGGCTGAGGCTCGCTCGCTGACCCTCGGCCGGGAATGAGGTGAGAGCCGACGGCTCCCGGGACGTCTTATGAAATGAACGAGGGCGGCACGGCCGGCAACCGGCGGGTCACGTTAGGCAGTCCTCGTCAGCCGGCCTTGATCGGCGGTCACGCCGGTCCCCATTTTCCGGAGCACGTTCAGGTGGGACCGGATGGCGCCACCCAAGGTGGCGTGCTCGTGGTACGGCATCCCGTTGGCGACCGCCACCGAGTGGACGATCTCCGAGATCGCGGGCCCGGACCCTTGCCAAGGCCCTCGAGACGCCCCGTGGCAGGGGTGGCCATTTATCGCTACCTTGGCACGTTGTCCGGCTTAGCAGGGTAGCCCACCGATCACGGGGCAACCGGCCCAAAAGCCGGTGCCAGAGGATCATACGAATCAGCGTTTGCGCGGACTGGCTGATGTCCGCAGCATTGCTGAGTTTGTCGCAAGAGCCACCAGGGTTCGGAACGTTATCCTGCGAGAGGTGTCCCGGTTCACTGTTCGCGCCGTCCGTGCTGCCAGTCGCCCTTGCGGTTTGATCAGTCTCATTTCCCCAAGGTCATACCCTTCGCCGTTTCGTGCTTCATGCTTACAACCCGGAGGCGTAACATGACAGTCCCCCAGTCTATTCACGAGGCAATCTATCAGGAACTCCTCCTCGAGTTCACTCAGAACACTACGCTTCCAATGGATGACTCGGCAGATACGGCACTACGAGGATTCTTGGGGGAGACGATCTTTCGGCTCCTGGATGAGAACAAGATCGAGTGGGGCGGTAGGGCCCGAAAGTTTGTCCGAGCTTGCGCCGCGGGCTTGGCCCGAGTGGCCGAGGATTTCGCCGCTGCCGCAGGAAACGCAAGTGTGATCACCGCGGCTACGATCACTCTGGCACTGAAGGGCAACGCGCAGACTCCGGGACTCGTCCTTTGCTGGGAGCGGGTCTGCCCACTTCCACCGGTCAACGGAACCGGCATCCTGGTCGGCTGCATTAAGCTCCGCGAGATGCTCAACATGTAGACAAGGGCACTTGCGTCAAGCGCGCGGATTCAGGCACGCAAGCCGCTGGAGTGCAGGATCGAGGATGGATCACGGACGCGTCGCGATACCAGGTTGGCTGCGAGTTGTCGAGGGCATAGCGCTAAGCAAGGTCGTGCTGGCCACCCTGGGCTTCGCTACGGGCATTGGGCTACTTCCCCCCTTCACGGCCGTCAATCGCCTTGCGCATGTGGTCCTGTTCGCGAGCGTCGGCGTCATGCTCCGCGTGCTGGGCGGGGGCGACGCCCGCGCGCACGCCCTCGGCACCTTCCTCATTGTCCTGGCGACAGCCTGGTCGGATTCGCTCCTCGTAGGGCTGGCCGGTGGCGCACCGTCGTTGCAGCCAATTTCTGCTCTGCTTCAACACCTGCAGATCGTCGCATTCGCGCCGTACCTGTTCTGGATGTTCATTCGCGAATTCCCGCACCGACGCGCCTTCCATCGCAGTCGTCGTGTCGAGATCGCGACGAACGCAGCGCTCGTCGTGGGAGCCGCCTTGTTGCTCGCCAACGCCTCTCGGATTGTATGGACGACCGGCAGTGTTGCAGGTGTTACAAGCTGGCTTGATCGTACGCGACTCGACCGGTTATTCTGGCCCCTCGTCTTTGCCTTTTCCTTTCCGGCGATTGTGTACGCGGCATGGCAAGCCAAGCGTGCCGCGCCCGACGAGCGGCGTCGCGTCAAGGTCATGCTGTTCGGCTTGATCCTTGGACTGGCTCCTGAAATCGCGCTCACGCTGCTCGCCGCCGTCGTGCCGGAAGTGAGGACCTATCTGAACACGACACGCGGACGACTTGTGCTGGCAACGACCGTGAGTGCGCCGGAGCTCGCGATTCCGCTCACCGTCGCCTACGCGGTGATGGTGCATCGCGCGCTTGACGTGCGGCTTCTTGTTCGAAGGGTGTTGCAGTACGCGTTCGCGCGGACGACGCTTGTCTTTCTGATGACCGCGCCCCTTCTCGGCCTACTCGCGATTCTCTACCTCCATCGCGACGAGCCACTGACTCGGGTGTTCTCCGGTCTCACGGGGGCACTGTTGCTCGGCGCAATCGGGACCGGAGTTGCGGCCGCGGCCCTACGTCCTCGACTGCTCTCGGCGCTCGATCACCGCTTCTTTCGCGAACAGTACGATGCGCGTTCAATCCTGAGCGGCTTGGTGGAGAACATTCGCGCGCTGCACGATCCAACGGAGATCGCGACCGTGGTCCCAGCCGGGATTGATCGGGCCCTGCACGTCGAAAGCGCCTCCGTCTTCTTGCTCGATCAAGGGTCGCAACAGTTCGTCGCGCCCGGTCGTGCGGTGCGGCCGCTTCCAGCCGGCTCCCGATTGCTGAGCCGCCTCAGCGAGCACGCGGACAGCACCTACGACATGGATTGGTCGGGCCCGGACAGCACGCTCGCGGATGTCCCGGAGGACGAGCAGCAATGGCTCGCCGAGAGCGGAGCCCGTTTGCTGGTCGCCATCCGGGATCATACCGGCGCGGTGATCGGCGCGATCGGGTTGGGAGAGAAGCGCAGTGGCCTCCCGTTTTCTGGCGAGGACCGGCTGCTGTTGCGGACGATCGCGGACGCGGTCGGCCTCGCGGTAGAGCGTCAGACCATCGCAGCGCGTGTGCTGGTCGCGAGCCATGAAGCGGATACCGCCGCCAACGAATGCGACCTGTGCGGCCTCGTCGCGGGCGAGGCCGTGGGTCGGTGCGGACGATGCGGTGGCCCGCTGGTCCACTCCCAGGTGCCGCTCCTCTTGGCCGGCAAGTTCCGTCCGATCGAGCGAGTTGGTCGCGGCGGCATGGGCGTCGTTTACCGTGCGGTCGATGTCACGCTCGGGCGAGATGTGGCACTCAAGACGTTGCCGAGAATGTCCGCCGCTCATGCGGCACGGATGCGACGCGAAGCACGTGCGATGGCAGCCGTATCGCACCCGAATCTCGAGGCGATCTACAGCGCGGAGACGTGGCGCGGATCGCCGGCGCTGGTCGTAGAATTTCTGCACGCCGGCACGCTGGCCGATCGGCTCGCGCGGGATGGCGCTCTCGCCATTGCGGACGCCCTCGGCACCGGGTCCCGGCTCGCGGGCGCGCTCGCATGTCTGCACGACGCGGGGCTTCTGCACCGGGACATCAAGACGAGTAACATCGGCTTCGCGAGCGATGGAACAGTGAAGCTGCTGGATTTCGGGTTAGCGCGCGTGCTGGAAGCCGGCGACGGCGACGGGCCAACCCGGGTCACGCAACCCGCCGATCTGCTCGATGGAGACAGTGGAAAGTTGACCGCGACGGGCGACATCGTTGGGACCGTGCCGTACCTATCTCCAGAAGCCATTGAGGGCGCCGGGGCATCCGCCGGATTCGACCTGTGGGCGCTCAGTATGGTGGTTTACGAAGCGATTGCGGGCCGCCATCCCTTCCTGCCAGGGAGGGGCGGCCGAGAGGAGATGCAGCGCGGCA
>JBDTOH010000374.1:0-5969 GCA_039933355.1 Gemmatimonadota bacterium
CGGCAACACCATCGGACGAGTCTGGTGGCGCTACTACGAGATCCAGGATCGCATGAGGGGGGCCGGTCACTTCGCTGGGACCCAGAACGATGTCGCGCTCCAGAAGCGGCTCGCCGCGGACGTCGACGATGTCGGGCTTCCCGCCGAGGCGAAGCGGTTTCGGATCACGCGGGTCGAAAACCCGCCGCAGATCACCATCTCGACCGAGTACGACGAGCTCCTGCAGCTGCCGTTCGTGCACAAGGTGATGAAGTTCCGGCCGCGTGTGACCGTCCGCCCGTAGGAGCGAGCCGCTGGCAACCACCGCGAAGCTCCGGTCGCTCGCCGACACGGTAAGATGGCGCGAAGCCCAGCCCGGCCGGATCGTCTTCACGAACGGCGTCTTCGATCTGCTTCACCGGGGACACGTCGAGTATCTCGAAGCCGCCCGCGCGCTGGGCGACGCCCTGGTCGTCGGCGTGAACTCGGACCGCTCGGCGCGGTCGCTCGAGAAAGGGTCCGGGCGGCCCTTCGTCCCCGCGGAGGACCGGGCTCGGATCGTCGCGGCGCTCGCCGCGGTCGATTCGGTCGTGTTGTTCGACGAGCCGACCCCGCTCGAGCTGATCCGGACGCTCCGGCCTAACGTCCTCGTCAAGGGCGGCGACTACGACCGCGGCACGATCGTCGGCGCCGACCTGGTCGAGGCGTCCGGCGGTGTGGTGACGACGATTCCTCTGGTCAAAGACCAGTCGACGACTTTCTTAGTGGAGCGCATTCGTGCCTCGTCTTGATGGCCGTGCCAACGATCAACTTCGCCCGGTCGTCCTCGAGCGGAAAGCCAATCCATACGCCGAGGGTTCCTGTCTGGTGCGATTCGGCGGAACGCTGGTGCACTGCACGGCGAGCGTCGAGAGCGGCGTGCCGCCGTTCAAGAAGGGCAGCGGGGAAGGGTGGGTGACGGCGGAATACGCAATGCTCCCGCGCGCGACGTCGGAACGGACCCAGCGCGAGCGCAACGGCCCCGGTGGCCGGAGCCAGGAGATCCAGCGGCTGATCGGCCGCTCGCTCCGCGCGGCCATGGGCACCATGAAGTTCGGCGAGTATACGATCCGGATCGATTGCGACGTGCTCCAGGCCGACGGAGGCACCCGGACGGCGAGCATCACCGGCGCGTGCGTGGCGCTCGCGGATGCCTGCGCGTGGCTGGCCGACCGCAGCCGGGCCCCCTCGGCATTCGGGAAGCTGGTGGCCGCGGTCTCCGTCGGGATCGTAAGCGACGAGGTCTTGCTCGACCTCGCCTACACCGAGGACAAGGATGCCGGCGTCGACGCGAACATCGTCATGCTCGAGCCGAACAACCTCGTCGAGGTCCAGGGCACCGGCGAGCACGGCACCTTCTCGCGCGCTGAGCTCAACCAGATTCTCGACTATGCCGAGAAAGGACTGACCCACCTCTTCGCCGCGCAACGGGAGGCGCTTGGCTGGTGAGGCTTCTGGTCGCCACTCGGAACGCCGGCAAGCAGCGCGAGTTTCGGCGGTTGCTCACGCTCGAGGGCCTCGACATCGTCTTTCCCGACGACGTCAACGTCTGGGAAACGCCCGCGGAAGTCGCCCTCGAGCTGCACGACTCCTTCCAGGCGAACGCGCGAGCCAAGGCCGAATACTTCTGCAAGCTCACCGGCTATCCCACGATCGCCGAGGACAGCGGGCTCGAGGTCTTCTCATTGGACGGTGCGCCGGGTGTTCGCTCCAAGCGGTGGGCAGGCGCGACCGGCTCGGCCGCTGCGGTGGACGCCGCCAACAACGCCCAGCTGGCCCGGCGCCTGGCCGGCGCTACCGAAACCAGGCGCCGGGCCCGATATCGGTGTGTGATCGTCCTGCTCCGGACGCGGAGCGCAATGCCGGACGTGTTCGACGCGAACTGCACCGGATCGATCACGACCGAGCCGCGGGGCACCAACGGCTTCGGCTACGATCCCTATTTCCTGAGCGACGACCTCGCCAAGACCTTCGGCGAAGCCACCGACGAAGAGAAGGACGGAGTAAGCCACCGCGCCCGCGCGGTCCGCATGCTGATGGAAACGCTCACCGCGCGTCCGTTGGCCTAACACCCAATCCTGAGGCCCTAGGCCCTACTCCCTATGTCGATCATCCCGCCCAACCGCCTGAAGGCCCGACTAGCCGGTGGCCAGCTCGCCGTCGGGACGATGCTGGCCGAGCTCCGCCAGCCGTCCGTGATGCAGATGCTGGTCAACGCCGGTCTCGATTGGGTGATTCTCGACAACGAGCACGGTGTCTTCGGCGACCAGAACTTGGCGGACTTGGCTCGCGCCGCCCGTTGGCTCGGTCTCACGCCGATCGTGCGGGTTCCGGCCCTCACGTACGAGCAGATCACCCACGCGCTCGACGGCGGCGCCCAGGGGGTCATGCTGCCGCGGGTCAAGACGGCAGATGAGGTCCGCTACGCGGTGTCTTGCGTCAAATACCCGCCGGCGGGGGCTCGGGGCAGCGCGTTAGGCCGGGGCCATACCGACTTCAAGAGCGGCGACGTGGTGGCGATGATGCAGGAAGCGAATGCCGAGTCGTTCGTCATCGTCCAGATCGAGACGAAGGAGGCGCTGGCCGGTCTGGAAGAGATTCTCGCCGTGCCCGGCGTGGACTCCGCCCTGATCGGACCTAACGACCTGGCGATCGCCCTCGGCGTGGCCGGTCAGATGCGGAGCCCGGTCCTCGAGGCGGCCATCGAGCGCACCCTCGCCGCCTGCACCAAGGCCGGTGTCGTCCCCGCGATTCATACGAACGACGTCGCGCTGACCGGGGAGTGGGCCAAGCGGGGAATGCGGCTCGTCAGCATCTCGAGCGAGGCGGGCTTCCTGATGAAGGCAGCGAAAGAGGCGGCGGACTCGATCCGGTCCGCCGCCTCCTGAGCCCGATTACTTCGCTTTTCCGGAGACTTTGATCCCGAGCGAGTCCTTCCCGCTCCAGATGGTGACCTGCCCCCGACCGCGGTGGAACGAGAGGTCGTTTCCGGCGTGGTGGACCCGGTCGTCCCACTGCACGAAACTGGAATCGCTGGACGGTACGAGAACGATGTCGATGCCCTCGAGCTCAGCGAAGAGCGAGTCCCCCCGCTGATACACCTTGGCGTCCCCGTTCCGGGTGTCGTAGCTCCCGATCCATTTGGCAAATGCACCAGGCGCAACGTTGACGGCGACCGGCGTGGGCGGCGCGGCCGGCGGCCCGCTCGAGGGGAATGAGTCGGCGGTTCCACCGGCGAGCACCTTCAGCACCGATTGAAGGACCGGCAGCGCCTGGTAGTCCTCGCGATTGAACGTAAACACGAGCCCGAGGTGCCGTTCGGGCAGCATGACCCAGAGCGCCACCAACGTCCCGACCGACCCCGCCTTCTTGATGGTGAGCGTCCCGAGCATCGAGTCCACCTCCCACCCGAGGCCGTACTTGGTGGGACCGCCTAACTCGCTCTCGGCGTCGGCCTGAGGGCGGAACGCTTCGGCGAGGAGAGCGGGAGTGAGGAACTGCTGGCCGGTCACGCTCTTGCCGCCGTTCATGAGCGCGATCTCGAGCTTGGCCATGTCCTGTACGGTCGACACCATCATCCCCGCGGGGCCGTACTCACGGCTCACCGAGGCGTTCCCCGGATGGTTGCGAATCGCGATCCCCTCCCAGTAGCCTTGCGCGATGTCGGGCACCTTCCAGAACTCGAGCGTGGTGTGAGTCATTCCGAGTGGGCCGTAGACTTCCTTGGCCATGAAGTCCTCGACCGGCATGCCCCCGACCCGCTCGACGATGTAACCCGCGAGAACCCAGCCGCGATTCGAATACTTGTAGCCCTGACCTGGTGCGAAGAGGAGCGGAATGGTTGCGATCTCGCGGGCCAGCCGGCCGACCGCCGCGCTGTCCTGGATTGCCGGACGCTGATAGGCCGCTCCCGAAAAGCCCGCTACGATTCCGGAACGGTTGGTCAGCAGCTGACGGAGGGTGATGCCCGACCCGCGCGGATCTGTGAACTTGATCTCCGGGATATACCGGACGATGGGCGTGTCGAGGGCCAGCTTGTTCTCTGCCACGAGCCGGAGCACCGCGAGCGCCGTCAGCGGCTTGCTCGTCGAGCCGATAACCGTCGGCGTGGAATCCGTCATCGGACGCTTGGCCGCGATGTCGGCAAAGCCGTGGCCCTTTGAATAGATCACGCGGTCGCCCTGAACCACGGCGAGCGCCATGCCCGGAAGATCGCGCTTGGCGACGACATCGGCGATCACCTGATCGAGCCGTGCGCTCACATCGGACGTCGCCGGGGCGGCCGGCTTTGCCGGGCCACAGCCGGCGAGCGCGGCCGCCGTGAAAATCGTCAATCGATCCATTCTCATATGGAGACTTCCTCAATCGGTGTCAGAGCAGAACGACGCACCGGATCCGGCGCGTCGGCGCCGAGGCGGGCGCGCGTGGCGACGACGACGCCGATCGCCACCACCGCGGCGACCGCCGCGTACCAGCTGAAATCGCCGGCCTGCAAGTTGGAGAACAGATGCATCAGAATCCCCGCGACCAGCACGCTGCCCGTGTGTTGGTAGACCCACGTCATCAGAACCGACAGCGACATGCCGGCGACAATGAATATCGGCAGGCTGAGCTTCGCCTGCGACAGTTGCGACAGGAAAAAGGCCGGCAGGTGCCAGAGCGACCAGATCACGCCAAGGATGAGCGAGGCGGCGAGGGGCGAGAACCGGCGGAGCAGACGGGGCAGGGCAAATCCCCGCCAGCCAAGCTCCTCGCCGAGGGGGCCGGCGTCGGTGAAGAGCGCGAGCGGCGCCGCCAGAAAGGCGTGCGGCCAATAGCTCCAAGGCACTTGGGTCGGCGTGTGGGTGACCAGGACGCGGACCTGGTCGGACCCGATGTCGATGATCGGGATCAGGACCAGGGGCACGAGGTACCACACCCATCGCACCCGCCACTTCCCCGCGCGGCCGAGGAGGTCGCGGAGACCTGCCCGCCCCTCGAGGCGCGCCGTGAGGAGGAGCGCCGTAAGCATGGGCGCGTAAACCGCGAGGAAGAAGAACGGATTCCGCTGGGTCATGGGACCCGCGATCGATTCCATGACCGAGGGGACCACGAGGAAGAGCCCCACCGTGATCCAGGTGATCACGAAGGTGAGCCCGAAGAACGTGAGCAGGCCGTCCCGTCGCCGCATCCGCCAACCTCCCTGAGTATTGTTGTCCAGCCGTCCGCTGGACGAATCAACATAACAAGTGTTATGTTCATCGGCAACCCGCGCAAAGGAGACGCCGTGGCCCGGATCGCGGGACGAACGTACAGCCGGCTCGATGTGACCCAGGCGGCGTGGCGCGTGATCGTCCGCGACGGTCTCCACAACACCACCGTCCGCGCCATCGCCAAGGAGCTCGGCGCGACCACCGGCGTCGTGATGTACTACTTCCGGGACAAGGACGAGCTGATGCTGTTCGCCCTCGACCGGCTCGGCGCGGGTATTCAGGAGGACGCGCGCCGGGCCGTGGAGGGCGCGACCGGAATCGACCGGGTGCTCCGGCTCCTCACCGCGACGTTACCGTTAGGCGCGAGGCAAGAGGCCGGCTGGCGGATCTGGATCGGCTTCGTGGGGCATGCCATGGCGAGCCCGCGCCTCCGCGACGAACACCGGCGCCGGCTCGAGATCTTGAGCGAGCTCGTGACCAAGGAGTTCCGCAGCCTCAAGCAGGCCGGGATCTTGAAGCCCGGCCTCAACCCGCGCAAAGAGGCCGACGCGCTGATCGCGATGAGCGACGGCATCGGCCTCGGTCATATGCTGCGCCCCGAGCTCTACCCGCCGGCGCGCCAGTGGGAGATCGTCCGCCGGTTTCTCGAGCACCTGGTCGTCGAAGGGACCGAGATTCCTCGAAAGGCGGTAGGACGGTAGGACGGTAAGACGGTCAGGCGCGATGGCACGAGGGACGTGCGAGAGGAGCTGGTGGACC
>JBDTOH010000375.1:0-5965 GCA_039933355.1 Gemmatimonadota bacterium
ACGACACCGGCGGCAGGAAGTCGCCGCGCCGGAGGTGCCCGTCCGGGCCGAGCTCGGACTGACGGTCGGCCGGCTGGAAGTAGAGCCAGTGCCATCCCGCCGGAAGATGCGCACCGCGATCGAACCCTTCCGGAGCACGGTCGAGGAGCGCAGCCATGCCCCGGGCCGCAGCGGCGTAGAGCTCGTCGCTCTGCCGCCGCTCCTTGCCGGTCCAGCCCCGCGGACCCGCGGTCACTCGGCGGTCACACCCAGCGATCGAGCGGCCGTCCGGGCTCGAATCGCATCGACCCGCGCGAGCGTTCGGCGGGCGGCCGAGACCACCGGCAGATCAACGAGCTGTCCCTCGTCCAAGGCTGCGGCTCCGTGACTCCGCTCCGCCGTCTCGATCACTCGCGCCGCGCGGCCGATCTCGGCTTCGGACGGCGAAAACGCGTCCTGAATCACCGCCACCTGGCTCGGATGGATGGCGGCCTTCCCGGTAAAGCCGAGCTCCCGGACCGCGCGGGCCTCCGCCGCCAACTGCTCCCCATTCGACGGTCCCACCGCCATCGAGGGCACGTCGAGCGCTCCGACGCGGGCGAGCGCGGCAGCATGGACGACGCGGGAGCGCGCGTAGAGCAGCGCATCCCAGCTGAGCGCGCACCCGAGCTCGATCGACAGGTCGATCGCGCCGAACATGATGCCGCTCACGTTAGGCGTTGAACCGGCGATCGCGCCCGCGGCGGCGAGCCCGCGCGCCGTCTCGATCAGCGGGATCAGGGTGAGCAGCGGGTGCCACAGCTCGAGCACACCGGCCACCCAGCTCACTTCGGCCGCGGTGGCGGCTTTCGGCAGCAGGACGGCGTCGGGCGGCACATCGACCGTGCATAACGCATCCAGATCGCTCCGGCCCAGCTCAGTCTTGGGATCGTTGATCCGGAGAATGACCTCGACGCCGTGCCGGGCTTCCTTCAGGGTCCGGCTGAGCGCGGCTTCGCGGGCGCCGGCCTTGGCGGAAACGGCAACCGCGTCCTCGAGGTCGATGCACACCGCATCGGCGCCGGACGCTACCGCTTTCACGAAGCGCTCCGGCCGGTCGGCAGGAACGAACAGCATACAGCGGCGGACCACGATCGATTCGGGCATGAGATCAGAAGGACCGCGGCATGCCGAGCACGTGCTCGGCGATGTAGCCGAGAATCAGGTTGTTGGAGACCGGCGCGATCAGATAGAGGCGCGACTCGCGGAACTTTCGCTCGATCCCGAACTCGACGGCGAGACCATACCCGCCGAACGTGTCCATCGCGGCGTTGGCGGCGTCCCACGCAGCTTCCGACGCCGCGAACTTGCACATGTTGGCCTCCGCGCCGGCGCCCGCGCCGGCATCGTAGAGGCTCGCGGCCTTGTCGCGGAGCGCAATCGCGCCCTGCGTGCTGATGTACGCCCTAGCGATCGGGAATTGGACGCCCTGGTTCTGACCGATCGGCCGGCCGAAGACGATTCGCTGACGCCCGTACTCGGTGGCGCGGTCGATGAAATAGAGCGCGTCGCCGATCGACTCGGACGCAATCAGGATCCGCTCCACGTTCATCCCGCTCAGGATGTGGCTGAACCCCTTCCCTTCCTCGCCGATCCGGTTTTCCACCGGCACCTCGAGACCGTCGAAGATCACTTCGTTGGTCTCATGGTTGATCATCGTCTCGACCGGACGGACGTCGATCTTGTCGCCGGCCTCGCGGAGATCCACGAGAAACACGCTGAGGCCGTCGGTCTTCTTGGTCACCTGATCGAGCGGCGTCGTCCGCGCCAGCAGCACCATTAGATCGGAGTGCTGGACTCGCGAGATGAAGATCTTGCGGCCGTGCACCACATACCGGTCGCCGCGCAGGACGGCTGTGGTGCTGATCCGGGTGGTGTCGGAGCCCGCATCGGGCTCGGTCACGGCAAAGGCCTGGAGCCGGATCTGACCGGTTGCGATCCCGGGCAGATAGCGCTGCTTCTGCTCCGTCGAGCCGTGCCGCAACAGCGTCCCCATGGTGTACATCTGGGCGTGGCAAGCCGCCGCATTGCCGCCGGAGCGATTGATCTCCTCGAGGATGACCGAGGCGTCGGTCAGCGTCAGGCCGGCGCCGCCATATTCCTCGGGGACAAGGCAGCTCAAGTACCCCGCGGCCGTCAACTCCTCGACGAACGCCTCGGGGTACGTGTGATGCTGGTCGAGGTCGCGCCAGTACGCGTCGGGGTATTTCCGGCAGAGACCGCGTACGGCCTCGCGAAGCTCCTTACTCATGCATCGATGTCCTTGCGTCGGATGCCGGCGGTCGGCTCCCCGGAGCCCGCCTAACATGGAAGTGCGTCTAGGGCGTGAGCGGCCAGATCGTGAAATCCCCCATCACGAGCCGGTGAACCTTGCCGCGCATCCCGTCGAGCGCCGTATTCAACTCGAGCAGCTGGGCCCGGGTGAGCTCGAGCACGTGCTCGTCGGGCTGATCCACCGTGCCTTCAGGATAATCGCGGAACGGCGTTCGCGCGTTCTCGATGTGGGTGCCGAGCAGATGGGTGACGGGACGGTCGCGAGTGAAGTCGACGAGCCGCTGCACGCTCCGCGCGTAGGCGGCGGTGTCACGAACGTAGAGCCGCCCGGGGTAGAACGTGTCGCCGGTGAGCAGAACCCCCGTACGCCGATCGTAGATCGCGATGCTCGCCGCCTGGTGCCCCGGAATCGGGATCACGTCGAGCACCCGGTCACCGAGATCGAACGGGACGATCTCTTCCGGCCAGCGCTCGATGCCGAAGAACGCCCGCACCGATGTCGTGTCACGTCCGACGACCGTGGTTCCCGGACGGCCGGCGAACTGCGGATCGCCGGCAACGTGGTCGCCGTGACCGTGGCTGTGCGCCACGACGAGCAAGATCTCGGTCCGATGGTGACGAGCAAGCCATGGGCGAATGACGCTGTCGACCGCCGCGGCCACGCTGACCTTGCCGGCGCCGGTGTCGAGAAGGAGCGCGCGATCCCGCCCGAACAAGAGATAGAGAAACGGCTTCTCGAAGTTCGAGCACGCCGATTGGCGGAGAATGAAGAAGTCGTCATTGTACGCATGGACCTGGAACTCCGGGCGACCCGCGCAGGGCGGCCCTCCGGCGTACCAGCTTACGGGAAGCACACCGGTTTGGATCTTCCCCGCGCCTGCCGACGGCGCCGCGCGTGCGTGTCCCTGGTGCGCGCAGCCAGGTGCGAGCAGCACCGGAATGAAGGCGACCGCGGAGAGACGTCTGCCGGGAATCATGCCGCGGAGCCCATCGTGAAGGAGGCGTGCCGATTAGATACGAGCGAGTGACAATGGAGTACCGCTTCGAAAGTACCCCGCCCACCCTCAGGTCGCCAAACGACACCCGGCCTGTTGCACGGCCGTAGGGAGAAGCAACCAAGGGGCCGCTATGATCAGATTCTTTGCGTCACTCGCCACCGCGATTCCGCTGCTCGCAGTCTCGCTCGGCGCTCAGTCAACTTCATCAACATCCGGCGCCGTCCGAACCGCGATCGATCGCGGCAACGCCGAGTATATCGCCGCGTTCGCCCAGCCGAATCCGGAGGCGCTCGCCCGGGTCTACGATTCCGCCGGCGCTCGATTGAGCCCGAACGGCGCGTACTCCCGTGGTCGCGCCGCGATCGCTGCGGAGGTCCGCGACTTCGTCTCGAAAGTGGGGCCGGTCCGCGTGACCCTCGAAACCACGGACCTCTGGGCCATTGGCGACCTCGCCTACGAGACCGGCAAGTGGAGCTACACGTTCACGCCCCAAAGCAAGCGGACCGCGACTATCGGTGGCCGCTATGTCACGGTGTGGCGGCTCCAAGCGGACGGGAACTGGCGGATGCTCGCCGATCTAGGTGTGCCGGGCACCAGCATGAGCGGTTCGGCCGCTCGGCACACCGGCGCCGCGGGTTGGCGGCACCGAACGCGTTGAGTCGCCCATGCTTCCCGCCGTCGAGCTCTCCGACTAGACAACCCGGGCGGAGACCGGTACGTTGTGGCTGATAGTCGGGTTCCGCATGCTGATTGCAACGGCGCAACAGGCGGACGGTTCCCTTCCAGCGCCGCGTTGGCGCGTCCGGTCCTGATGGTCTCCATCGGCCACTCTCGCTGACCTAATGCCCCGCGAATACGTCCTCGGAATTTCAGCGTTCTATCACGATAGCGCGGCCGCGATCCTCCAAGACGGAGAGATTGTCGCCGCCGCATCCGAGGATCGGTTCACCCGCAAAAAGGGCGACCCGGACTTTCCCGCGAACGCCGTCGCGTATTGCCTCAAGACCGCCGGTATCGACCTCGCCGGTTTGACGGCCGTGGGTTTCTACGACAAGCCGTTGCTCAAGTTCGAGCGGATTCTCGAGACCTACCTCGGAGTGGTTCCCAGAGGGTATAAGTCGTTCCTGCTGGCGGGACCGCTTTGGATCAAGGAGAAGCTGTACACCGACAAGCTGCTGCGGCGAGACCTGGGTGACTACCAGGGCGAGCTGCTCTACGCGGAGCATCATGAGTCTCATGCGGCGAGCGCCTTCTTTCCGTCGCCGTTCGAAGAAGCCGCCATTCTGACCATGGACGGTGTCGGCGAATGGGCGACGGCGTCGATCGGGGTCGGGCGCGATGCCGACATCTCATTGATCCGCGAGCTCCGCTGGCCCGATTCGCTCGGTCTCCTCTACTCGGCGTTTACGTACTACACCGGCTTCAAGGTGAATTCGGGCGAGTACAAGGTCATGGGCCTCGCGCCCTACGGCGAGCCAAAGTACGTCGACCTCATCTACAAGCACCTCGTGGACCTGCAGGAAGACGGGTCCTTCCGGATGAATCAGAAGTACTTCAACTACCTGGCCGGTCTTACAATGACCAGCGGGGAGTTCGACGAGCTGTTTGGCGGTCCACCGCGCAAGCCGGAGGCGAATCTGACCCAGCGCGAGATGGATCTTGCGCGGTCGGTTCAAGTGGTATGCGAGGAGATCATGCTTCGAATGGCTCGGACGACGAAGAAGGAGACCGGGTCGGAAAACCTCGTGCTCGCCGGGGGAGTCGCGCTCAACTGCGTGGGCAACGGACGACTTCTCCGCGAGGGCCCCTTCAAACGGCTGTGGATTCAACCCGCGGCGGGTGATGCCGGCGGCGCGCTGGGCGTCGCTCAGCTGATCACGCACCGTCATTTGAAACGGCCGCGCGTGCTCAAGCGCCGGGCGGCCGCCGCCCCGGTCGAGGCCGGTCACGGCGCCGGCGCCCGGACCGGGGCGACTAACGCGGCAGCCGCGCTCAGCGAAGTGTTGCCGTACTCCTCGAACACCGCTGCGTCGCGAGACGGCAACGAGGACCTCCCCTACGGCGACGCCATGCACGGCGCCTATCTGGGTCCCGAATTTTCCGAGGCGGAAATCGAGGCGTATCTCAGGTCGGCAGGCGCCAAGTACCGCAAGCTCGACCGCGAAACCCTTACCGACCAAGCAGCCGAGTTGATTGCGAACGAGAAGATCATCGGGTGGTTCAACGGGCGGATGGAGTTCGGGCCTCGTTCACTCGGCAATCGCAGCATCCTCGGGGACTCGCGGAGCCCGCGAATGCAGGCCCAGATGAACTTGAAGATCAAGTTCCGCGAGGGTTTCCGTCCGTTCGCGCCGAGCGTGTTACGGGAGCGGGTAGCGGACTATTTCGAGATGGACTGCGACTCGCCGTACATGCTGCTCGTCGCCCCCGTGAAGGAGGAGCGGCAGATTCCGATGACCGGTGAGCAGAAGAAGCTCTGGGGCATCGCCCAGCTCAACGTGCCGCGCTCCGACCTTCCGGCGATCACCCACATCGATTACTCGGCGCGGGTGCAGACGGTGTCGCGCGACGTCAGCCCCGACTACTATGACCTGATCTCGGCCTTCGACACGCTCACGGGGTGTCCCGTGCTGATCAATACGTCGTTCAACGTCCGCGGCGAGCCCATCGTCTGC
>JBDTOH010000376.1:0-5960 GCA_039933355.1 Gemmatimonadota bacterium
GTGGAGCTGCTGAGCGCCCTGCAACGCCTCGTTGTACCGCATCAAGGCCTGCTTCGCGAGGTCGTCGCGGCTTTCCTGCACGGCGAGCATCGCGCGGCGCTCCCAGTCCTCCGCCTGCTTCTTGAGCTGCTCAGCATCCGCCTGGAGCTTCTTCTCGTCGGCGATCGCGGCCGCAGCTTCCTGCTTGGCCTTGGCCAGCTGACTCTTCATGTCCATGATCAGCTGGTTGAGCATCTTTTCGGGATTTTCCGCCCGAGAGATCAGCTCGTTGATATTCGACTTGAGCATAGTCGAAAAGCGTTCGAAGATTCCCATCGCGTTCTACCTTTCGCGGTACGGCGCGAGCGCCGCCACATGCGACGCGAGGGCCAGAGTCAGCGAGTCGAAGCTGGCCTCGAACTCGGAGTAGTCCAGATTCTCGAGCTCGAGGGCATCAGTGAGTACGACGTGTTCGCCTTCCAGCCCATACGAGCCATGAATTAGGTCGCGGGCGTTGAGCTCGAGCAGAAGCTGAAACAGCCCTGCCCTGCGGTCGATCGCGGGGGGCGGCTCCATGACCCGAACCCGCAGCACGACGACGGGCGGCGCATAGTGGATGACCATCTCGGCGCCCTGGGTCGTCCGAACTACCCAGATGTTCTTTTCGATCTCTTTGATCTCAGCCGACCCGCCGTCCACCCGATCGAGCCAGGTCTGGAGATCTTCTTTCGTGACCATGTGCGCTCCTTCTCCCCGCCCACCTCAGTGATCTCACTCGAGGGCCCACCCCGCGACTCGAATCTATACGGAGGGGTTCTTCAGCCGCCAATCAAGACCGGTCCGGGTCCATGGGGGCATCATGCTTCCGCGACGCAATGAGCCGCTCGGAAAAGTCGACCCGCTCCTCGAGCTCCGCGACCCGGTTCTTCAGCTCATCGATCTCCCCGAACACCTGTTCGGGGGGCAGCGACTCGCCGGCGGTCTTTCCCTCGAGCCTCATGGCAATGGCACGTCCGAGGGGACCCTTGAGCGCAATCGCCAGCATGACACACCCAACGATGGTCGTGGGAATGGCGTAGGCGATTCCGAGCTTCGACGACAGGATCACCTGCGCGATGGTCGCCACGATCGCCACGACGCCGAGCGACGACAGCGGGTCCTTTCGGCCATCGGTCATGATCGATCTCCCGGAAGGGCCGGCTTCGCCTCGTGCTGAGTAAGCAGTCGCTCCGCGAACTCGAGCCGCTGTTCGAGCTCGGCCACATGGGCCGCAATCCCATCGAGCTCGATCAACCGCGACTCCATGTCTGCCAGCCGTTCAGCCGCCATCTCGCCGGTGGTGAGCCCGCTCTTCGGATCGGATCCAGCTTTGCCGGCAAGCCGCTTGGCCACCGCCTGACCTACCGGCCCGAGGAGCAGGGCGACCATGGTGCCCCCGACTGCCAGAAAGAGGGCAAATGCTCCAGCCGAATCCATCAGGCGCGTTCTCCCGGCAAGGCCTTATGCCCACTCGAAGCGACCGCGTCGAGGTAAACTTTGTCCTTCCAGTCGCTCATCGGGGCAGCTCCCTCGGCGCCGCATTGACCTGCGCGAGCAGCCGCTCGGTGAAGTCGAGCCGCTCCTCGAGCTCGGCGATCCGTACATTCGCCGCGTCCAACTCGGTCAATCGCTGCTCGACCTCGTCGAGCCGGGCGGCTGCCATCTGACCGCTCGTGAGCCCGTTCTCGATCGAGCTGGACTGGCGCTTGAACGCGAAATGCCGGCGCAGTCCCAAGACAACCAAAGAGACCACGAACACTCCCAGGACTGGCCCATCGCCCCGGTGCGAGCTCTCGGCCAGGCCCATCACTGCGCCGGTAATCGTGGCGTGAAGGAGTAGGTCGAACCAATCGAGGCCGATCTGCTTCTTGAGCCAGTTCATCGCCGGAGCTCTTTCGCCGGGTCGCGCTCCTGAGCCAAAAGTCGCTCAGTGAAATCGACTCGCTCCTCCAGCTCCGCCATCCGTGCCTGGCTCGCCTCGAGATCCGCGAGGCGGCCCTCCAGCTCCGTTAGGCGATGACGTTCCAGCTCGGCGTTCGACCCGGTGCTGCCCTCGAGCCTCCGCGCGATCGCCTTGCCGATGGGTCCCCGGAAAATCAGGATCGCACCGACAGTGAACGTCAGGAGCGTGACGATGAAGACCGGCGCGATGTCATTGGGATTCATCTAGCGGTTCTCCCGTTTGAGCATCTCGGCCTCTTTGCCCTGGGTCAAGAGTCGCTCCGAGAAATCCATCCGTTCCTCGAGCTCCGTCATGCGTCCCTGCGCATGCTCGAGCTCGGCGACCCGGTCGCGGAGCTGGCCGATCTCGTTCATCAGGTTGGGATCGACGGATCGGCCTTCGATCCGCCGGCCCCAGGCGCGAATCAGCGGCCAGAGCACCACGCCGAGAACTAGGAATCCGACGATGAAGACGGCCGCGACCATGAAGTACGGCGGCGGTCCACTTTCGAAGCCGGGCGGGAATTGGATCTCCGGTATTGGGGGAATCGGCGGTATCGGAGGAATAGGCGGAATCGGCGGTATCGGCGGAATCGTCGGCACCTGCACGATCGAGGCGAGACCAAACAACAGCTCAGTTCCCATCGGATCCTCCCCCAACTCGGGGCGCTTCGTTTCGCTGCGCCAGCATCCTCTCGGTGAAATCTACTCGCTCTTGGAGCTCGGTCATCTCCTGCCGGAGCCGATCCATTTCGTCATAGACGGCCGGGTCGGTGGGACCGCTTGGCGGGAGGGCCTGCTCGCCGCGGATCCGGGCCGCGATCGCTTTGCCGATCGGGCTATAAGAGAGCGCGACAAACGCGCCTCCGCCGAAGATCAAGACGATCGCGAGAACGTCTTCCATCGTTGCTCAGGCCCCCGGCAATCGTGCGGTCTCGCGATGCTGGCTCAAGACCCGTTCGGTAAAGTCGAGCCGCTCCTCGAGCTCCGCAACGCGGCGCTCGAGCGCTTCGACGTTGTCGAGGCGCGCGTTGATGAGGTCGAGCTCGGGAGGAGCCAGGGCGGGAGCTCGCTTGCCGCCTGACACGCGTTTCAAGACCGTGAAGGCAGTGACCAGGGTGACGACGCTGATCACGATAGTCATCATCACGCCAAAGAATCTCCAGACATCATCCATGGGTCACTCCTTTCAGGCTTGGTCTCGCGGCCGCCCCTGCGCCAACAACCGTTCTGAGAAGTCCAGCCGCTCCTCCGCTTCAACGAGCCGATGCTGCAAGTCGCCCACAGTGTCCCGAAGCTCTGCCACCTCGGTTCGGAGCGCGTCGCTGTCCGCATCGGAAGCGCCCCGGCCGCCGATCCGGCGGGCGAGTGCCTGACCAATGGAGCTCTGCGCGACTTTCACCACCGCGATTCCGATGACCACAACCGAGAGCATCCCGGTGGCCATCCCGAGCAGCGGGACCAGGTCGTTAGGGTTCATACCGGGGTGGGAATCCGCGATTCGAGGACCGGCCGACCCTCCTGCGTCCGGGCCAGCATCCGCTCGGCGAAGTCGATCCGTTCGTGAGCCTGCGCGAGCTCCGCGTGAAGCCCTTCGATCTCTTGCTCCAACTGGTTGAGGCGGATTGCGACATCCGGCGACGCGTCGCCACCGATTCGCCGGGCAATTGCCTGTCCAATGATGGTTCGCGAAAGTACGAGGAGCCCGCCAAAAAACACGCAGGTCAGCGGGATCATCACACCGATGGTCTGACGGTCCATTCCTGCCTCGCTATCCTTGTTCTAAGCGCTTGAAGCAAAGTACGTTAACCACAACGGAAGAGCGACTGAACCGGCCGACCTGCCTTGGGCTCAACGTACGCCCTAACGTTCCAAAATGTTTCATTCGTGCCGCTCTCAGCCCATTTCAACGGCGCTGATGTGGGTGAGCGAGATCGCAATCTCAGTGTCGTCTCCGACGGGGTGGAGATATACCTCGAGCGCGGCCGGATGAGTGTCGATGCTGGTCGGAATCCCGACGACCTCTCGATTGTCGGTCGTCGTGATCCGAACCTGCTGTTCGTGACCGGTGGCGAAATCCAGCAGCTCGACGATCGCCTCGTAGCGCATGGAGGCCCTCGCGTGGGTGGGCAGGGCTTAATTGTAGAGAGGCGGGCGGTGGCGAGCGAGGGGGACGAGTGGCTTTCGCTGCAGCGCTCTTGACCGCGAGCCCTCCGCCTCCATAGTTTGCGGGCAATTGAAGTCGTGGTCCGTTGCCGCCGCTTGCCGCCACGTTAAACAAGAGCTAAAACGCGATCGCCCGGCGGATCGTAGCCGGGTTTTATTGTTTAAATACTTCGAGAGAAGGTTGTCGTGTCCGCTGGCCTGACCAACCCGACCGCCGTGCATCCCATCGCCCTGGAAATGGTGATGTGTTGTTGTTGCTGCTGTCCGGCGTGGGCCGCGGAACGGTGATGATGGGCAGTCTCTCGTAAGTAGAAAGACTTCAGATCACAACCGAACCCGGCCCTCGCATCAGCGAGGCCGGGTTCTTCAGTTTCACTCGTCGAGGTCGAACATGACGACGATCGGCAACGCAGGGGTCGATCAACGGCTCACCCAAGCGCCCCATGACGCTCGGCCTACTCGGCTGCGGCGGACTGCGACGCTTCGAGGACTTGTCCGCGAGACGAGTCTCGACGTGAGCGCACTGATTCAGCCGCTCTTCGTGGTGCCCGGTCGGGGAATTGCCCGCGAAACGGACGGCCTGCCCGGGATCCGGCACCTCTCAGCCGACGAGGCGTTCCAGTCCGAAGTCAGCCGGCTCGTGTCGCGCGGCATTAGGTCCGTGCTGTTGTTCGGGCTCGCGAGCTCGAAGGATCCCATCGCGAGCGAGAGCTTCGCGGACGACGGTGCGGTCCAGCGAGCGGTCCGCCTCCTCCGCCAGCACTTCGATGACCTTCTCATCATTACAGATGTTTGCTGCTGCGCCTATACGTCGCACGGCCACTGCGGCTTGCTGTCCGGAGGCACCATCGAGCCCGAGTCGACGGTCGAGCTTCTCGCGAGGATTGCGGTGAGTCACGCGGAGGCAGGCGCGGATCTCGTAGCGCCGAGCGCGATGGCGGACGGAATGGTGCGAGGGATTCGGGGAGCGCTCGACGAGGCCGGCTATCACGACCGCGGGATCCTGAGCTACGCGGTGAAATATGCGAGCGCCTTCTACGGCCCGTTCCGGGACGCGGCGAACAGTGCGCCCGCATTCGGCGACCGGGGGCGTTACCAGATGGATCCGGCGAATCGCCGCGAGGCGCTGCGTGAGGCCGCGCTCGACGAGGCGGAGGGCGCCGACCTCTTGATGATCAAGCCGGCGCTCGCCTACCTCGACGTCATAGCCGAGGTACGAGCGAAGACCACGCTGCCGATCGTCGCGTACAACGTGAGCGGCGAATACGCGATGATAAAGGCAGCCGCCGCCAGCGGGTGGCTCGATGAGAGGGCTGCCGTCCTCGAATCCCTCACGTCGATTCGCCGCGCTGGTGCGGACGCGATCGTCTCGTACCATGCGAACGACGTTGCCGGATGGCTCCAGCCGGGCCACGGTCGATGACGGCGCGTTCGAGCCTGCTCTTCGAGCGGGCCCTCCGGGTTATGCCCGGCGGGGTCAGCAGCCCGGTCCGCGCATTCAAGCGGGTCGGGGGGACGCCGCGCTTCATGGCGCGGGGCGCCGGAGCGTGGCTCGAGGATGCCGACGGGAACCGCTACGTCGACCTGGTCCTCTCCTGGGGACCGATGATCCTGGGCCACGGCGATCCGGAGGTGATCACAGCGGTGGAGCGGACGGCGCGGGCCGGCTTCACGTTCGGCGCGCCCACGGAGCTGGAAGTCGACCTCGCCGAGGCGATCACCGCCGCGTTCCCGAGTGTTGAGCTCGTCCGGTTCGTGACGTCGGGCACCGAGGCCGTCATGAGCGCGGTCCGGCTCGCCCGCGCCGCGACCAATCGCCGGGTGATCGTCAAGTT
>JBDTOH010000377.1:0-5945 GCA_039933355.1 Gemmatimonadota bacterium
CGGCGACGCGCTCGCGTTAGGCGGCCAAGTACGGAACCTGGGCGGTGCGATCGCGGGAGAATCACGGAGTCTCGACCGGAGTGAATCACCGGAACCGGCGGAGGCGGGCGCGGCGCTGAAGACGCTCTATCACGCGGCCGGCGTCGTCGGCGTGTTCTTGACGCTGGCGCTGATCGGTATCGCGCTGGTCCTGTTTGGACGGCCTCAGCTCGAGGTCGTATCGGATACGGCCGCTCACAGCTTTCTCCGGAGCTTCGGCGTGGGTTTGCTGGCCCAGGTTCTGGTCGTGCCGACATTCGGTATGCTGGTCGTCGGGCTCGCCCTGAGCGTCGTGGGTGCCCTCCTCATTCCGTTCGTCGTGATCGTATACGCGCTGCTCGTCATCGCGGGCGTGCTCGGCGGCTTCATGGCGGTGACCCACGCCATGGGCGAGACATACACCCGCCGGCGGATGGCGCATGGCTTGGCCGTCTCAGCCAACAGCTTCCGGTACCTGTTCACCGGGTTGGTCGGGGCGAGCCTGGTGTGGATCGCATGGCTCCTGTTCGGCTGGGTCCCGATCGCCGGCTCGCTGATTCTGATCGCGGCCGGGCTCGCCACCTGGATTCTCATGACTGTCGGCCTCGGAGCCTCGGTGCTGAGCCGGGCCGGGATTCGGCAGACCTTCGCCGGGCGCTCGGTAGCGCCCGAGATGCTCACCGACGAGTACCTCTGGGCGACGCCGCAGTTCGGCGTGCCCGCCGTCAAGCGTCCCAGCAAGACGCCCGACCAGCGCGGCCGATGAGAGCCGGGCTCCTCGTCCTGGCGGCTATCGGCGCGATCGCGAATGGTGCCCGCGCCCAAGCCATGCGGGACTTCTCGGTCGAGCGGGCCCGGAAGAGTGAGACCCGGCTTCGCGCGGTGGTCGACTTCGGCGCCGGCGAGTTGTTTCTCCGGCCATCGACGACCGGTGCGCTCTACCACTTCAAGCTCCGGTACGATACCGAGCGATTTTCGCCCTTCGGCGAATACGATCCCGGGCACGGCGTGGTGCGCCTCGGACTCGACCGCCGCGGGAGTGGCGGCATCCGCGTGGCCCGCAAAGAGCAGCTGGAGCAGACCGCGCTGGTCGAGCTGTCGCCGGATGTCGCGCTCACGCTGGAGGCCAACTTCGGCGCGTCGGAGAGCAGCCTCGAGCTCGGCGGCCTCAACCTCGAGGATCTATCCGTCGGCACCGGAGCGAGCCGCACCGAAGTCCGCTTCTCCCGCCCGACGAGCGGCCTCTGCCGGCGGGCCGACTTCTCGACCGGCGCCGCGGAGCTCGTGCTCAAGGGCCTGGGCAACAGCGGCTGCCGGCGAATCACGGTCCGCGGCGGCGTCGGAGCGGTGAACGCCGACCTGAGCGGTGCGTGGCCCGAGGACGCGGAGATGACCGTGAGCGTCACGTTAGGCGGCCTCAAGCTCACGGCGCCCCGGGACCTCGGCGTCCGGCTGACCGTTTCCCGGTTCCTCGCGAATCTCAGCGCCGACGGGTTCGTCAAAGACGGAAAGACCTACACGTCGCGAGGCTACGACTCGGCCCAGCGGCACGTCAATCTGGTGGTGGAGACGACGTTAGGCGGGATCGAGGTGGAGTGGAGGTAGCGGTGGTGGGGGACGGGGGACGGGGGACGGGAGAAGAGGATCGGGGCATGCTCGGATGTCATCCCGAGCGCAGCGAGGGATCGCTATCGCGCTCTCGACATGACGGCGTTTCGCCTGTCTCAGCCGCCGTCTCGGTTCCCAGTTGCCGACCCGGAATCCCGATTCCCTAGCCATTCAGAATCGGCAGCCGCATCGTCTTCCCACTCATTTGCCGGACCACCGCATCCGCGACTCCAATCAATGCTTTGGCCGCGGCGCTCTCCGGTGCACCGATCACCACCGGCTTGCCCTGATCCGCCAGCTCGGCGAGGCCCGGCTGGAGCGGAATCTCTCCCAGCAGCGGCACCCCGATCTCTTCGGCGAGCCGCTTCCCTCCGCCCGAGGAGAAGAACTCGAACCGCTTGCCGGTCTCCGGGTCGGTGAAGCCGCCCATGTTCTCGACCACGCCTAACACGGGCACATTGACCCGCTCGAACATCTTGGCGCCGCGAAGCGCGTCGCCCACTGCGACCTCTTGCGGCGTCGTCACGATGATGGCACCCACCACCTGAATCGACTGGACCAGCGAGAGCTGGGCGTCGCCGGTTCCCGGCGGCATGTCGACCAGGAAATAGTCGAGCTCGCCCCAGTTGACGTCGCGGAGGAACTGCTGGATCACCTTCATGATGATCGGCCCGCGCCAGATCGCGGCCGCGTCGCGGTCGACCAGGAATCCGATCGACATGAGCTTGACGCCGTAGCTCTCGAGCGGCTGGATCTTGCCGCCGAGCACGGGCGGCTTCTCGAACCGGCCGAACATCCGCGGCACGTTGGGCCCGTAGACGTCGGCGTCCATGAGGCCGACCCGGTGGCCGTGCGCCGCGAGGACGGCGGCGAGGTTCACGGCGACGGTCGACTTCCCCACACCGCCCTTCCCCGACGACACCGCGATCACCTTGCCGAGGTTAGGCAGCTCCGTTGGAGTCGGCGGCGCGGGCATGCCGGTCGATTGGGGTTGGGCTCCGCCGGTCGGCGGGCCATGCGTTGCCTGAGCGGCGCCGGCCGGGTCGATCACCGTGATCTTCACCTCGCTCACGCCCTCGATCGCCTTGATGGCGGCGCGGGCCTCCCGCACCAGCGTGGCGGGGTCTTGGCGATTGAGGAGAAACGTCAGCGCGACCCGGCCGTCGGAAACGGCCAAGTCGCGGATCATCCCGGCCGACATCAAGTCGTTTTCGAGCCGGGGATTGATGATGCGGGAGAGCGCCGCGGCAACCGCGGCGTCGAGCGAATCGGTCACGGAAACCTCAAACGGCCTGGACGACCTTCACCTCGGGCACCGACTCCCGAAGCCGAGCTTCGATTCCCTGGCGAAGCGTGATCGTGGAGGCCGAGCACCCCTGACAGGTACCGCCCATGCGCACGAGCAGGACGCCGTCACCCTCGTCGAAATCGACCACTTCCACGTGACCGCGGTGCGAGGCGATATAGGGACGAAGCGTGTCCAGCGTGCGTTCAATTCGGTCGAGAACTTCCACGGTTCCGGGTCGGTCTTGGGGTGACGCGCTAAGACACAATATAACCCCCGGCGAGGGTCATACGGCCGAATGCGTCGCCGTGAGGTACTCGCGGGCCGCGCTGAGCAGCGTGGCCTGGACCTCGGCGAGCGACCCTTCGAGGGCCACGCCGGCCGCCTTCACGTGGCCGCCACCGCCGAACGGCCGCGCGAACGCAGCCACGTCCACGTCTCCGACCGAGCGGAGGCTGGCTTTGACGCGTCCCTGCGAAATCTCCCGGAAGAGGATCGCCATCTTGATCCCCGCGATCGACCTGGCATGCTCCACAACGCCGTCGAGATCGTCCGCGCCGACGTCGTGGCGTTCGAGGGCGCCCGAAGGCACCGTGATCCAGGCGAGCCCGACGTCCGGCTCGACGACCAGTGTCTGCAGCGCCTCAGCGAGTAGCCTGACCCGGCCCTCGGGCGCTCCGGCGTAGACATCGAGGTAGATCGCCTCCGGGTCGAGCCCTCTCTCGAGCAACTCCGCTGCGACCCGCAACGTGCGGGGCCGGGTGTTGCTGAACCGGAAGCCGCCGGTGTCGGTGATCATCGCGACATAGAGCGCCCGAGCCGCCTCGCGGGAGATCGTCCAGTTGTTGGCGAGTGCGATCTCGCAGATCAGCTCGCCGGTCGCGGCCGCCGTGCTATCGACGTACCGCGGCCCTGGAGGGAGCGTCCCCGGGCTGACATGGTGATCGATACATCCCACTGGAACGCCGCGATCGCGCACCGTCTCCGCCAGATTGCCGAGCCGGCCCAGATCGGCAATGTCGAGCACGAGGATGACGTCGCTGCGGCGAAGCGCTTTGACCGCCTCACCGCTTCGGTCGACTCCGGGCAAATCCGCGAAGAGAAACTGGAACCGAGGCGGCGTCGCGGTCGGATTCGCGATGATTGCGTCGATCCCGCAGCCCTTGAGGAGGTGCACGAGCCCGACCTCACTGCCAAGGCCGTCGCCGTCGGGATTCACGTGGGTCGTGAGGCAGACTCGCTTGCCGGGAGAGAGCAACTCCCCGAGGTCGCGAGCCGCGCGGAGCTTTTCAGCGGTGAGCGTGATCGACATGGCGGAAGGTACTAGGGCGCAGGGCGGAGGGCCTAGGGGTTTAGGTCTTAGGGATTAGAGCTTAGGGACTAGGGCTTAGGGCTTAGGGCTCGACATCACCCTAAGCCCTAACACTTAAGCCCTAAGCCTTGACCTTCGCCAGCTTCGAATGGTGCCGGCCGTATCCAAAGTAGATCACGAAGCCGATCGCGAGCCAGATGATCAGCCGCATCCAGGTCCGGAGCGGCAGGTAGTACATGAGATAGAGGCAGAACGCGATGCCGGCGGGGGCCGTGAACCAGACCGCGGGCGTCTTGAACGGCCGGTGGAGATTGGGCTCGCGGCGCCGAAGAATGATGACCGCCGCGCAGACGATCACGAACGCCAGCAGCGTTCCAATGGAGACCAGCGAAGCCGCTTCGCGCACGTTGAGAAAGCCCGCGGGAATCGCCACCGCAACGCCGAGCAGGATCTGAGTGATGTAGGGGGTCCGGAACTTGGGATGAATCTTGTTGACGACCGGCGGCAGCAAGCCGTCGTTGGCCATCGACCAGAACACCCGGGCCTGGCCGAGAAGCTGGACCAGGATGACGGAGGAGAGACCGGCGATCGCACCCATCTTGATCAGCGTGGACATCCAGCCCAGGCCCGCGGCGTCGGCGACCTGGGCGATCGGATCCGGCACGTCCAGCTTCGAGTAAGGCACGACGCCCGTCGCGATCAGCGAGACCACGAGATACAGCACCGTGCAGATCAGGAGTGAGCCGATGATGGCGATCGGCATGTCCCGCTGCGGATTCTTCGCCTCCTGCGCCGCGGTACTCACGGCGTCGAATCCGATGTAGGCGAAGAACACCACTCCCGCTCCGGCGATGATCCCCGTCGGCCCGAAATTCTCCCGATGCCCCGTGTTAGGCGGGATGAAAGGGTGCCAGTTGGCCGTGTTGATCGCCTTCACCGAGAAGATGATGAAGAGGATGACGACCGAGACTTTGATCAGCACGATGACGTTGTTGACGTTGGCCGACTCCCGGATGCCGACGACCAGCAGCGTCGTCACCAGCATGACGATGAGAATCGCCGGCAGGTTGATCCAGGCGGTGACGGTCGACCCGTCCGCCATCTGGATCAGGGTCCCGCGCGCGGCCGCGAAGTGGGGCGGGATCACGATCCCGAGGTCCTTGAGGAACGAGACCACGTACCCCGACCAGCCGACTGCGACGGTGGTGGCCGAGAGCGCGTACTCGAGCACGAGGTCCCAGCCGATGATCCAGGCGAACAGCTCACCTAACGTCGCGTAACCGTAGGTGTAGGCGCTGCCGGCGATCGGCACCAGCGCCGCGAACTCGGAGTAGCAGAGCGCCGCGAAGATCGAGGCGACCCCGGCGAGCACGAACGAGAGGACCACGGCGGGGCCGGCGTTCTGCGCGGCCACGGTCCCGGTCAGCACGAAGATGCCGGTGCCGATGATGGCGCCGATGCCTAACGCCGTCAGGTTGAAGGGACCGAGGGCCCGCTTGAGCCCGTGCTCGGAGGAGGCCTCCGCTTGGAGATCGGCGATCGCTTTACGGCGAAACAGGCTCATGGGCGACTCGGGTGAGGGTTGGGGCGCAGGGACCTGCGGGCGAGGGATCAGGGCGCCGATGTTAGGGCTTAGAGCTCAGGGCTGATTCGCGTGGAATCGAAGCCGAGACACCCTAAGCCCTAAGCCCTGCTCCCTAAGCTCTAGCTCTTCGCCAGCTT
>JBDTOH010000378.1:0-5927 GCA_039933355.1 Gemmatimonadota bacterium
AAGCTCAAACGGCTCCGCCAGAGCCGCCGGCTCACCCTCAACACCCTCTCGAGCCGGGCCGGCCTCTCGATCTCGTACCTCGCCGAGATCGAGAGCGGCAAGAAGTTTCCCAAGACTGAGAAGATCCTTGGCCTCGCGGAGGCGTTAGGCACGTCCTACGACGAGCTGATCTCGTCCCGCGTCGACGACACCCTCGCCCCGCTCCGCGACTATCTCGCCGCCCCCGCATTGATCGACTTCCCGTTCGAGCGCTTCGGCCTGCCCCGGGATCAACTGGTCCACCTCCTCAGCCGCTCCCCGACCGAGGTCTCCGCGCTCCTCCGCACGCTCAACGACATCGGTCGCCAGTACAACATCGGGGTCGAGCACTTTCTCCACGCCGCGCTCCGCTCGTACCAGGAGCTGACCGCCAACTATTATGAAGACCTCGAGGCTGCGGCCGAGGCGTTCACGGCGAGCCTCGGCGTCAAGGCGCCGCATCCGGGACTGGTCGATCAGCTCACCGCTGCGGTCGAGCGGGAGTTCGGCGTCGCGGTCGACACCACCCGGCTCCCCGAGCACGCGGCGCTCTCGCACGTGCGTGCCGTGCTGGTCCCCACCGCCCGGCCGGTGCTCTACCTCAACCCGGTCCTCACGCCATCGCAGCGCGCCTACCTGCTCGCGCGCGAAGCGGCCTACCGCCGGCTCGGCCTCAAAGCCCGCTCCTACGTCTCCCCGCCCGACCGGTCCGAGTCGTTCGACCAGGTCCTCAACGACTTCAAAGCGTCATATTTCGCTGGCGCCGTACTGATGCCGCGCCAGGCGCTCGTCGCCGAGGTCAAACGCCTGTTCCGGCAACCTCGCTGGCACCCGGAGGGGCTGCTGGCCCTGCTCGAGCGTTATGCGGTGACGGCCGAGACGCTGATGTATCGGCTGAGCCAGGTGGTCCCGGGGGAGTTCGGCCTCAATGTGCACTTTCTCAAGTTTCGCGAGGAAGACGGCGACTACCGGCTGGTGAAGCAGCTCAACCTCTCTCAGCTGCCGATCCCGCCGGGCCACAGCGGAGGCGAGCATTATTGCCGCCGCTGGCTCACGACCCGCCTGCTCCAGGAGCTGTCGCAGTGGCAGCACCGTAACCCGGAGCGGGAGGCCCACCCGGTCCTCGGCGTGCAGCTCTCGCGTTTTGTCGATGGGACCGACGAGTTCTTCTGTCTGGGCTTGTCGCAGCCGACCGAGCTCCGGCGGGATACCAACATGAGCTTGACCCTGGGCTTCCGGGTCGACGAGGCGTTTACGAAAACGGTCCGGTTCGCGCGCGACCGAACCATTCCGAGGACGGTGATCAGCACGACCTGCGAGCGCTGTCCGCTCGAGCCGGCGGCGTGCCGCGACCGGGTGGCGCCGCCGGCCCACCACCTCGCGACCGAGGCACGCGCCGCGCAGGCGACCGCGGTGCTGGCGCTCCGGGAGGAGGCCGAAGCACGTTAGGCCGGTCGTCATAGCGGAGCGAGGGTTCTACACCGCGGTGTCCGAGCGCCGCGAAGTAGATCCCTCGTCTTGTTTCTCAGGACGACGTTGCTTTGGGGGTGCACCCCAGCCCGGGTTACGGCTCCGGCGTCTGGTCCCGCGTGAACACCGCCACTCCCTCCACCTCCGCCTTGGCGACTTTGCCCAAGGTGTCGAGCTGAAAGTTGATGAAACTGCCGCCGGCCAGGGACGCGGGCTTCCACGTGCCCTTGAAGGTGTTGAAGTGCCAGTGCTCGAGCTCCGCGGTGAACGTCATGAACCGCGCGACCAGCTTCCCGTTCTCGGAGCCGATCGTCAGATCCCCGTACATCTCGTCCTTGTACGTGCCCGCGTATCGGTCGAGCGGGAGCGCCGGGTGGGTTCCTTGCTGCCGCTCCGCGGCCGTCGCCTTCTCCCGGAGCTCCTGCGCCGCCGCCCCCTGCTTGGACTGCGCGAGCGCTTCGCCGAGCCGGTCCTTTTTCGGCGCGCCGATCAGCTGATCAATGATCTGCATCACGAGCGGATTCCCCATGTTCTGGGGTGACCCGTTGGTCAGGATCGTGACGCCGATCTTGTCATCGGGAAGGGTCCACATCTCCGACAGCATGCCGTCGATGCCGCCGTTATGCCACGCGATCCGATGGCCCCGGTAGGTGAGCAGCACCCAACCCATCCCGTACGAGGATGTGCTCGTCACCGAGTCCCCTGCACCGCCCGCGTTGACGTGCGGTATCCAGGTCCGATCGAGCGTGAAGCCGCTCACGAGGCGAGTGCCGTTGTAGGTTCCTCGCCCGAGCTGGAAGCGGAGGTACTGGGCGATCTCGGCCGCGGACGAATAGATCGAGCCCGCGGGCGCGACGTTGTCGAGATTGCGGTGCGGGATCGGGGTGGCGACCCCTTTGGCGAGGGAGTGAGGGGTCGCGACGTCCGGCTTGGTGGAGAGCTCTGTGACGCTCGTCACGCTGGTGGTCATGCCGAGCGGCTCGAAAATCCGCTTGCGGACGAACTCGTCGTAGCTCATCCCGGACACGGCCGCCACGATCTGCCCTCCGGTCGAGAACATGATGTTCGAATAGCCCATCTCGGTCCGGAGAGGGGCGTTAGGCGGGAGGTAGCGGATCCGCCGAATCACCTCGTCGCGGCTATACGTGCTTCCGTACCAGAGCATGTCGCCCCGGCGGCCGAGGCCGGACCGGTGCGACAGCACGTCCTCAATGGTGAGCTCGCGGGTGACATAGGGATCGTAGAGCTGGAAGCCGGGCAGCCATTTGGTGACTCGGTCGTTCCAGTGCACCTTCCCGTCGCTGACGAGCATCGCCATGGCGGTCGATGTGAACGACTTCGTGTTGGAGCCGATCGCGAACAGCGTACGCGCGTCCACCGGGTCCGGCTTGCCCGCCTCGCGCACGCCGAACCCCTTCGCGAATACGACCGAATCGTTCCGCACGATGGCGACGGCCATACCCGGGATGCCGAAGTCCTTGCGGGCCTTCTCGATGGTGCTGTCGATCACGGCGATGGGATCGGGTCGCTGCTGCGAGAGGAGAGGCGAGAGACCGGGCGCGACCAGAACCGACGCCCAGGTCATGAATTGCATCCGACGCATGCGCTGCTCCTCGTGACTCCGACTGGAATGGCTCGCCGTTCCCCATGCCTAACGCACTACGACACCGTCCAGATCTCCTTGAGCACCCGGCGGAAATTCCCCCCGACGATGCCTTCGATCTGATCGTCCTTGTAGCCCCGCTTCATGAGCCCGTCCGTCAGGTCGTACATCCGCTTCGGGTGCGCGACCTCGTCGATGTCGATCTTGTCGCGGAACGCGTAGCTGCCCTTGTAACCGGCTTTGAGCGACTTGTAGGCCTCGGGCGCCATGTCGTCGTACCCGTCGAGATCGATGTCGCTGCCGACCCCGACGTGCTCGATCCCGATCATCTTGCCGACGTAGTCAAAGTGGTCGAGCAGGTGCTCGATCGTGGTCGGCTCCTTTTGCGTCACGAAATTGCGGACGCCGGTGATCCCCATGACGCTGCCGGCCGTCCCCACCTTCTTGATCACGTCGTCCGGTTTGCAGCGCGGATGTCCGGGGTTCAAGGCCCGAGCATTCGAGTGGGTGATCAGCACCGGCTTCTTCGAGAGATCGAACGCATCGGACGACGTCTTGTCGCCGCAGTGCGACACGTCCACGGCCATGCCGACCTTGTTCATCCGCTCGATGATGGTGGCGCCGTAGTCGCTGACGCCTTCGTCCCGCCGCTCCGTCGAGCCGTTCCCGATCCAATTGCGGCTGTTGTAGGTGAGCTGCGAGACCCGCTGCCCGTATCCGTAGAACTCGGCGACGTGCTCCGGCTTCTGGAAGTGGTCGGAGTTCTGGGCGCCGAGGATGACACCGATCTTGCCGCTGCCTTTGATCCGGTCGAGGTCACCTGGGCTGTCGATCCGGATGAAATACTCCTCACGTCCCGCGATCAGCGCGTTGCCGTTCATGAAGAACTTGAGCCCGTACTGATACGCATCCGGTCCGCCGAAACCGACGGCGGTGTGGAACACGTTGATGCCCGATGAGCGGAACCGCTCGAAGTCCGTCTGGGTGAACGTCTCCGGATTCGCGTTCCACTTCGCCTGAAGCGGGAAGTTGAGCGTGAGCGGGCTCAGCATGTCGATCACCGTTGCCCGCTGAAGGAGCGCGATGCAACGAGCCGAGTATTCCGTGCGGCTCCAGGGGAAGATCGCGAAGCGGGCCCGGTTGATCATCGGGAAACCGATGGCGGCAGTCGCAGCGGCCCGGACAAACTCGCGGCGGCTGGGAGCGGGGCGGTTCATGAAGTCTCCTGGAGTAGGCGACCGACCGATGTGCGTACAGATTTGTATACACTAGCTAGGGAATTGGGAATAGGGAATAGGGAATCGAGCAGCGACATGAGGGAGCGGCCCCGCTCGCCACTCAACCTCGAATCCCGATTCCCTATCCCGCTTCTCCGTCACGGCACTCGCTTCTCGCCCGTTCGCCCGGGGGGGGTCACTGGTTGATGCCGCGGATAGACCGTCTGACCCGACCGCACTTGGATCCGACCGTCGCGAATCACCGTGTCCACATTTCCCAGGTCCTCGAGCCGCTCGTCGGGCTTGCCGTCCACTACCAGCACATCGGCGAGCTTGCCGACCTGGATCGTGCCGAGGCGGTCGCCCATGTCGAGCATCTCGGCGTTGACGCGGGTCGCGATCTGGAGAACTTCCGAGAGGGAGAAGCCCGCCGCCATGAAATTCCGCATCTCCTGGTGATAGGGCCACGGCAAATAGCGGAACCAGTTCGAGACGAGATCGGTCCCGATGCCGAGCTTGACGCCCGCCCCCTTGAGCCGCTTCAGCATGTCCAAGATGGACTCCCTGCTGAACGTGAACCGCCGGCTGCTCGAGCCCCAATAGCCGCCTACTTGGTCGAAGATGATCTGATACGGCACCAGCGTCGGATCCGACTCGACCTTCCGCTCGGCCATGAGACGGATGGTCTCGTCGGTCCGGGGGAGCGGATGCTCGATCATATCGATCCCAGCCCGGACGGCGCGTTCGATGTAGAAGGTCTCGGCGTCGGCGGTGATCTTGAGGCCGAGGTCGTGCGCCTCGTCAACCGCGGCCTTGATCTCCGCGTCGCTGAAATGGCTGGAGACCTTGATCAGGTCGGCGCCTTTGCGGAATTGTTCCCGCACCGCTTCGCGCCAGTCATCCGGCCCGTGCGCCTCGCGGGCGGCGGGGAGCGGTCGCTCGGTGGAGATGTCGACTTCGGCGCCGTGCCCGCCGAGGCCCGAGATGATGGCGCCGGCCGCGAAGATGCGCGGTCCAATGATGCGCCCGTCGGTGACCCATCGTTTGAGCGTAAACGGCACGTCGCCCATGGAGGCGACGTCGCGCACCGTCGTGATACCGCTTTCGATGTAGTAGCGGAGCCGCTCCATGCCCCGGAGGGCGGCGTCGCCCTCGTTCCAGGCCCGGCCGTTTGAGATGCCGGGCTCTTGGTAGTCGAGGTGGGTGTGCAGGTCGATGAGCCCCGGCATGATGGTCTTGCCGCCGACCTCGATGATCGTCGCACCGGTTGGAAGATTGGCCGCGCCCGGCGCGAGGACGGCCGCGATCCGATTGCGCTGGATTACGACGGTCGCCGGGCGCGCCGCCGCGCCGGTGCCGTCCCAGAGCCGCCCGCCGCGAAGCACGATGCTCCCTTCGGGCGCAGTCGTGTACTCGGGCAGCGGCACCCGGCGCGGGTCGTCGGTTGTCGAGGTCGTGGAGTCGATCCAACGGCGCCGCTCGGTCCGGGGAACCTGCGCGGCAAGCTGAACGGCGAGCGTGACGGCACCAAGGCCGAGGAGAGCGAAGCGGCGAAGCATGGAGGGGCTCGATTGAGGGGTTCGGGGAACGTAGGCGGCAAGGCGGCAAGGCGGCAAGGC
>JBDTOH010000379.1:0-5920 GCA_039933355.1 Gemmatimonadota bacterium
CTGGCGAAAGCTCCTGGTCGAGCGGGTGATCGCGCCCATGGGCCTGACCCGCACATTCGTCGATGGCGAGGACGCGCTCGTCTACGGCGTGGCCGTCGGCAATCTCCCCGATCCGTCGAAGCCCGGCGGGTACAGTGCCGTGCCCAAGTTCCTGCTCCCGAGGAACATGGCCCCGGTCGGGACGACGTTGGCATTTAATCTCGAGGACATCCTCCGGTTCGCGCGGATGCATATCGCGGGCGGCGTCGCCGAGAATGGCACCCGGATCCTGAGCGCCGAAAGCGCCCGCGCGATGGCCACCCGCACCCTCGATTCCCCCGCCGGACCCGCCACCGGCATCGGGCTCGGCTGGCAACACGCGGTGGTGAACGGCCGGACGGTGCTCTCGCACGGCGGCGGCTCCAATGGCGGACGGTCTATGGTGCATGCCATCCCGGATCTCAAGCTCGCGCATGCGTCGTTCGTGAACTCGAGCGACCCGGGAGACTTCCAGGTCGAGCTGCACGAGCGGCTCACGGCGAAATTCGGCGGTGGACCCCCGCGCCCCCGCGATACGACGCCCCAACCGGCAGCGGCCGGCGTCGACCAAGCCAAGTTCCTCGGCACGTTCCGCCGAATGACCACTCGTGCGACCATCAAACAGGACGGCGGCAAGCTCCAGCTCACGACGGAGCCGATTCCGGCGGAGGCGGAGGGCACGGAGGCTTACGGGATGGGGGAGCCGACCGTCTACAACGTCGTGGCGACGAGCCCGACCACGCTGGAGCAGGTCACCGGTACGGGGAAACGTGGGGCGGTGTGGCGGTTCATCGATCCGGACCAATCAGGGCGGTTCCGGCTGATGTTATCGGGGACTCGGCTGTCTCGTCGGATCGGTTCCTGACGAGCCAAGCCAGCACGAAGAGCGCCGCAGCGAGACCATCCGCTGCGGCGCTCAGTCGTGCGATCCGTCGGCCGCTTCGCCGGTCATGCTGGCTTGCGCTCCGGATCTGCGGGCGCGGCGGGCGGGGCCTTGGTCCCGGACCTGATCGGCCACGGGAGGTTGCGAGCGCTCTTCCAGGCCGCCCGCAGCTCAGGCTGATCTTTGAAATGGTGGAGATAGATGGCACCGAGCTGCGCGACCGTCGCCATGATGTCACTGCTCACGACGACAAGATCGGCCGTTGCACCGGTATGGTCGCTGCGCCCCGCGTTGGACCGTTTGGCGGCGAGCTCGATCCCGTCGAGCTTCCCGGTGATCTCAGGGAGCAGGGTCTCCGACATGCCGTAGCGGGTCAGGAGCTCTGTGTTGGCGGTCGCTTGGGCCACCATGCTATGCGCTCTCGTGAGGAAGGCTTCGTGCGAGATGCTCCCGGGAAAGTGACGGAACAGAGTCTTGAGCTGCGGGAGGTCCTTGGCGGCAGCGTGCGCCGTCTCGATGAGCAGGGTGAACGGTGTGCCCTTTACCTCCGCGATGAGCGCCCTACGATCGATGGTCGCGGCGCGCACGGTGAGCTGCCCGTCGTGGAATTGCGCGGCCAGCGTATGAAACCGGTCAATGAGCTCCTCCAACCGGGTCAGTACAGCGACCTCGCCGGGAACGGTGAGGGGGTGGGCATGCGCGAAGTCGCGAGCGCGTTCCGCCATCGCGAGCTTCTCACGGTCCTTGGCATCCATATCCAGCACTCCTTTTGGGTGACCTCGTTGCCTGCGGCCACGGCCGAGCGGTGCGCCCGGTTTTGTGGGTCCAGCGAGACCGGGTTAGGTGTCCACACCGACCCGGTCGGACCGGGGAGATGCATCGAGTGTGCCAGAGACGTGGAACCGGTCCACGCGGTCGCGAATCAGGAAGCCCGCGCCCTGGATTTGGAAGCCGGAATGACGATGGTGGACCGCTCAACAAAGATCTGCTCCCCGGAATCGCGGATGAGCTTGCCGGAACCGCGTTGGAGCTCGCCGGAATGGTGGATGAGACTGTCGGAATGTTGGATGGGCTTGGCGGATTCCCCTATGAGGACGGCTCAACAGCGCTGTCGCATATCGGAGAGCCTGATGAGCCTCCCGGAGGCCGATATGAGCTCCCCGAAACCAGAATCTGGACGCCGGAATCGGAACGGAGTCTCGCTCAACACCAGGGTCGCAAGCCGAAGCCGGAGATGAGCTCGGCGAAGTCCGAAATGAGCACGCGTCAACAGCAGTGGAGCCCCCCTCAACCGAAAAACTTATCCCTGGGTGGACAGTGAGGACGGTTCAACCGTCCACAGAGAAGGACGGTTCCATGATGGGGATGTGTCCGGCACCGAGGTGTTGGGCTGGTTCGGGGGGTCGCAAACGGTCGCGGGGGAGACCTCCCTCGGAACGCCACGCAGCGAACCCGAAGGGCCGCGCTCGCCGTCTTCTGCAATATTTCGAACCGCCGAACGCCATTTCACCGAAACCGAGCGACTCAAGATCGGTGGCTTCGCTCGGGATGACATCGCTGAGCCCCAATCCGCGCATTCGCCATGTCCGTTGCGGCGGCGTGGTCATGCGGTGCGATGAACCGGTTACCCGGTTTCGGCCGAGCGGGTCCACTGTGCGGGATGCCGAGTTGCCCACCCCACGCCGCCGAGCATACTGTATGGTCATGCCGCTCACGCTCCCGCATTTCACCATCGCGGACCTCGATCGAATGCCCGAGGACGGCAATCGGTACGAGCTGCTGGCCGGGATGCTCCTGGTGACCCCCGAAGCGGGTGGCTTGCATCAGAGCATCCTCTCCCGGCTCTCCACCAGAGTCGCCAACTATCTCGAGCCGGCCGGACTGGCATACGCCGTGAGCCCGGGAGTGGTCCCGAGCGGACCCGATACTCAGCTCGAACCGGACCTGCTGGTTGTTCCGATGCGCTACTTCGGAGCCGATTGGCGCCGAATAACGGAGCGATGGCTTGCGGCGGAAGTTTCGGGCGTCGGTTCTCGGGTCTACGATCGCGACTACAAACGGGATGCCTACCTCGACATGGGCGTCCGCGAGGTGTGGCGGCTCGATCTCAGCGACCGGGTGATCTATGTCTCCCGCCCCGGTGAGCCGGCGGATGTGCCTTACGGTGAGCGGCTGGAGTGGCATCCGCCCGAAATGCCGGCGCCGTTCGTGCTCGAGGTGCCGGCGCTGTTCCACGGATATCAGCCGTCCAACTGGTCGTAGCTCCGTTCGATGCTGCTCACCATCCGAAGCACCACACCGCCGGCCACGGACCTTGGGTACCTCCTCCACAAGAATCCGGCTCGGCTCCAGTCGTTCGAGCTCTCCTTCGCTCTCGAACGGGATTTGACTGAACGCGAGGGATTTCGCGCGTCGCTTCCGAATTCGTCTCGGTTGCGGCGGAGCGGTCACGCGTTGCGACAAACCGGTTATCTGCCTCCGACGGCTCCGGTCTACTGTCAGGGATGCCGACTTGCCCACCCCGCACCGCCGAGCGTACTATATGGCCATGCCGCTCACGTTGCCGCATTACACCATCGCGGACCTCGATCGAATACCCGCGGACGGGAATCGGTACGAGGTGCTGGCCGGGATGCTGCTGGTGACGCCCGGAGCAGGTGGGCTCCATCAGAGCATCCTCTCTCGGCTGTTTGCCGAGATCACTTACTACCTCAGGCCGGTCGGCTTGGCGTACGCCGTGAGCCCGGGTGGGATCCTGAGCGGCTCCGATACCCGGCTCGAACCGGACTTGCTCGTCATTCCCAGTCGCTATTTCGGAGTTGACTGGCGCGAGATGTCGGTGCGATGGCTTGCGGTGGAGGTCTCCGGCCGCAGCTCGAGAGTCCACGATCGGGACTACAAACGGAACGCCTATCTCGACTTGGGCGTTCGCGAAGTGTGGCGCGTCGATCTCCGCGACCGGGTGATTTATGTCTCGCGGCCCGGTGACCCGCCCGATCAGCCCCAAGACGAGCGGCTGGAATGGTATCCCCCCGAAATGCCTGGCCCGCTCGTGCTCGACGTGCCGGCGCTCTTCCAAGGATACCAGCCGTCCAACTGGTCGTAGTCATGCCGCTCACGCTGCCGCACTACACCGTCGCGGACCTCGATCGATTCCCGGAGGACGGCAATCGGTACGAGGTGCTCGCTGGGATGCTGCTGGTGACGCCCGGAGCCGGCGGTCCCCATCAGACCGTTCTGTCCCGGCTCTTTGTAAGGATCTCCTCTTATCTAGAGCCGCGGGGGTTGGCGTACGCCGTCAGCCCGGGCGGAGTCCCGATCGGCCCCAATACCAGACTCGAGCCTGATCTGCTCGTCATTCCGACGCGGTATGCGTGGCTTGACTGGAACAAAATGTCGGAGCGATGGCTTGCGGTGGAGGTCTCGGGCCGGGATTCCCGAGTGTACGATCGGGACTATAAGCAGAGTGCTTACGTCGATATGGGCGTCCGGGAGTCATGGAGGGTCGATCTTCGGGACCGTCTTATATACGTGTCTCGTCCAGGCGACCCGCCGGATGTGCCGTACGGGGAACGGCTCGAGTGGCATCCGCGCGAGATGGCGGCGCCGCTGGTACTCGAGGTGCCTGCGCTTTTCAAAGGATATCAGCCGTCCAACTGGTCGTAGCGCGTCCTACGCGGCCCACGCCGCATCGAAGTAGGCCCGCAGGTCGATGACCAGCGGTGCCAGTACCGGATCGGGGCGCCACTCGAGTGTGTGGTGCTGCACGAGCGGACTGTCTGCGCCCAAGCCCCACGTCTCGACCAGTCGCGCCTCAACATCGACAATCCAATAGACCGCGACGCCCGAGGCCTGGTACCGGGCGCGCTTGACGATCCGGTCATAACGCTCGGTCGACGGCGACAGCACTTCGGCGATGAGGATCGGGATGCCGTACTCGTCCCATTCCACCGGCCGCCGGCCGTCGATTGCCCGGCTGACGAACAGGTCCGGTTGGGAGACTTGGCGGGACCCAAGGTCGAGATCCGCGGGAGCCATTCCGGTGCGACCCACGCGGTACCGGCGAACGTAGTCGTCGACCAAGCGAGCCAGCTCCCATACGGCAATCTGGTGCCGGCCGCGAGGGCTGGGGCTCACCAGGAGCTCGCCGTCGATGAGCTCGTAACGGTTGCCGTCCTCCGGAAGGGCGAGAACCTCTTCGCGGCTCCAGAATCCGCCCGACTTTCGCATGGCCATACGCTACGCTCGGCGCGAGGGCAAACGCAAGTGCGCGCTGTCCGAAGGTGGGGGATCCGGTCTTGTGGTACCTAACCAAAAATCTGCGGCACCGAACCAAGAACTTGCGCTCGAAGCGCCGTCCTCACTTGCCGACCGTCGCAACGAGCGGCTAGGGAAGCCCCTGGAAGATCTCACCCAAATCGATCACGAGTGGCGCGCGGCCGGCCTCCGGCTGCCAGGTCACCCGATCCCGCCATACCGACTCGACCGATCCTTGGCGCGAGCTGGTGATCGTCCTTTCCCGTGGCTCGACTCGCCAGAATTCCCGCACGCCGAGCGCCAGGTAGGCGGGCCGCTTGAAGTCGCGGTCGTAGATCCGGGTGGAAGGGCTCGCGACCTCGACCGCCAGCCACCTCTCGAACGCCTCCCACGACTCCGCCGGCGACAGAGTCTGGAAGACCAGGATGTCCGGCTCGAGCCGGTTCATCGGGGCGAGAATCACCTCGCCCGGCGACGCGGCATAGACGTTCGAAAACGGCTTCAGGTATTGGAGCAGCGCAGACGCGAGCCGGAGGGTGACGATCTGGTGGGGCGCTGCGGGTGCGGGGGTCACCAGCAGCATGCCGCCGAGGATCTCGTACCGATTCCCGTCGGCGGGGAACCGGTCGAGGTCGTCGACGGTGTAACGCGGCGCGCTGATCGGCATGGCCATAATGTGTAGACTCGGCCTGAGTAGACGCAACTCGGCATGAATCACGGTAAGGCGACCCCGCAAGTCGCCGGAACCGAAATCGCGCGGTG
>JBDTOH010000380.1:0-5918 GCA_039933355.1 Gemmatimonadota bacterium
CAGGGTGGACGGATTCAGCGGCCTTCGGCGTTTCTGCCGCGCCGGACCCAGACAGGCCCGGCATAGGCGCTCGCAGCCGGCGTGGAGGCGGACCGACCATGAGCGATGGCGCCGTTCGGGTCTGGGCTTGACGAGCTCCCGCTCATTCCATATGTTGAGCGGACAATTGAAGTCGTGGTCTTTGCCGCTGCTTGCAGCCACGTTAAATAAATGCTAAAACGCGAGTCGCCCAGCGGAGCTCGCTCGGGCCCTTTTTTTCGATGGATGTCAGGGGTCTCAGATGATTCGAAGCACGACACATTCCGCCGGGGTCAACCACATGGGGCACGCGTGCCTCGTTGGAATGGCGATGTGTATGTGTTGTATCGCACCCCAATCGGGGAGCGGCGGATCGATGCGGGCCTGACGTAGTTCACGTTTCAGCCGAACCGATGCCCGGCCACTCCCAAAAGTGGCCGGGCTTTTTTCTTCTGGTAGCGCGAAAGGCAGCTGTTGTCATGACCACGACCGTCCAACCCGATCTCGATGTCCCGCCGACGTATGGCCTCGGCACCCGCGCGGTCCACGCCGCGCAGGAAGTCGCTGACCCCACGACTCACGCGCGCGCAGTCCCGATCTACGCCACAACCTCGTACCTGTTCGACAACTCCGAGCACGCCGCCGACCTGTTCGGCCTCCGCCAGTTCGGGAACATCTACACCAGGATCATGAACCCGACCACCGACGTCTTCGAGAAGCGCATCGCGTCGCTCGAAGGCGGCGTCGCCGCGGTTGCGACTTCGAGCGGACAAGCGGCCGAGGCGCTCGCGCTCCTCAACCTGGCGCAGGCCGGAGACTCGATCGTCTCCTCGTCCTCGCTCTACGGTGGAACGGCCACGCTCTTTCAGAGCACCTTCCCGCGTCTCGGCATCACCGTCCGGTTGGTCAATGGGAACGATCCGGCGGCCTTCGCCGCCGCGATCGACGGCACGACCCGGGCGCTCTACCTCGAGACGATCGGTAACCCGCGGCTCGACGTACCCGACCTTCGAGCGATCGCCACCGTCGCCCATCAGGCCTGCGTGCCGCTCGTCGTGGACAACACTTTCGCAACGCCGATTCTCTGCCGGCCGATCGAGCACGGCGCCGACATCGTGGTGCACTCCGCGACCAAATGGATCGGCGGGCACGGCACCTCGATCGGCGGTGTCGTGGTCGACGGCGGCACGTTCGACTGGGCCACCGCCGAGCGGTTCCGCTCCTTCTATGTCGATCCGGAGCCGGCCTATCACGGTCTCAGGTTCGCCGAGACGTTCGGCAACATCGCCTACGCGATCCGGCTCCGCACAGTGCTCCTTCGCGACCTCGGCGCGACGCTCTCACCCTTCAACGCCTTCCTGTTTCTGCAGGGCCTGGAGACGCTCCACCTGCGGCTGGAGCGGCACAGCGCAAGCGCGCTCACGGTGGCGCAGTTCCTCGATGCGCACCCGCTGATCACCTGGGTCTCGTACCCCGGCCTCGCCTCCCATCCGACCCATGCAACGGCGCGGCGCTACCTCAAGGGCGGATTCGGCGGTGTGCTCACTTTCGGCGTGCGCGGAGGCGAGGGGGCCGCGCGGAAGCTGGCATCGAGCACCCGGCTGTTCTCCTTGCTCGCGAACGTCGGCGATGCGAAGAGCCTGATCATCCATCCCTGGAGCACCACCCACGAGCAGCTCAGCGAGGCGGAGCGGGTCGCGGCCGGCGTGAGCGCCGATCTGGTCCGGATCTCCGTCGGCATCGAGGACGTCGGCGATCTGGTCGATGACCTGGACCGCGGGCTCAGAAAGGCGGTGGCCGCTTGAGCCGGACGCTCCAGTTCCAAGACGCCGGCGAGCTCACGCTCGAGAGCGGCGACGTGCTTCGCGGGGTTCGCCAGGCGTACCACCTGGACGGCGCCCTCAACGACGAGCGCACCAATCTTGTCGTCGTGCTCCATGCGCTCACCGGCTCGGCCGACGCCCTCGGGGACTGGTGGAGCGGGCTGATCGGCCCGGGGAAGGCGCTCGACACCAATCGTTATGCGGTGCTGGCGCCGAACCTGCTCGGATCCTGCTACGGGACCACCGGCCCCGAGCTGGGCGAGGGCGCCTTTCCGGCGGTGACGACCCGGGACCAAGCCCGGTTGATCGGGCGGCTGGTGGATGACCTCGGGGTCGAGAGGGTCGCGCTGGTCACCGGAGGGTCGTTAGGCGGAATGGTCGCGCTGGAATGGAACCTCTGCCACCCCGATCGCGCGGCCCGGACCGTCGTCCTCGCCGCGCCCGCGGCCACTCCGGCGTCCGCATTGGGCTGGCATCACATTCAGCGGCTCGCGATCCAGCTCGGGGGAGTGGAGGGCCTCGCGCTCGCCCGGATGGTCGGCATGATGACCTTCCGCACCGAGACCGAGTTCGAGCGCCGGTTCGGACGAACCCCGGACTCTTCCGGGGACCTGGCGATGCGCGGGTATCTGGAGCACCATGGCGGCAAGCTGGTGCAGCGGTTCTCCGCCGAGAGCTACCTGACGCTGCTCGGTGCCATGGATACCCACGACATCGGTGCGGGGCGGGGCAGCCTGGCCGCGGCGCTCAGCCGCCTAACCGGGCACGTGGTGGGCGTGGGGGTCCCCGGTGACCGGCTCTTCAGCGCCGGCGTGGTTCGTGACTGGACCCTCACGGCCGGCGCCACGTATCGGGTGATCGAGTCGATTCGCGGGCACGACGCATTTCTCCTCGAGACCGATCGGGTCGGCCAGCTGTTGCGCGAGGCGCTCGCCGTCCCGGTCGAGGAGCTTTCGCCGCTCGCGTGGCCCTGAGTTTCACATCCTCCCAATAGGACCGTCCCGCTTCGGCCCGGTCCTCGCTTAGCTTTCCCTACGATCACGACAGGTCAGGTAGGGTAACTATGCTTTCCAAGAAATCGAAATACGCGGTCAAGGCGCTGCTCGCCCTGGCGAGGGACGGCACCGACGAGCCGGTTCGGATCGCCGACCTGGCCGAGCGGGAGCAGATTCCAAAGAAGTTCCTCGAGGGAATTTTGCTGTCGCTCCGAAACCACGGTCTGTTGCAGAGCCGCAAAGGGCAGGGTGGCGGATATCTTCTCGCCCGGGAGCCCAAGGACATCTATGTCGGTCAGGTGGTCCGGTTGTTCGACGGTCCGCTGGCCCCGGTGCCGTGCGCCAGCCAGACCGCCTACGTTCCCTGCGACGATTGCCAAGACGAGGCTACATGCGGAGTTAGGCTGGTGATGCGGAGCGTGCGGGACGCAACCGCGCGGATCCTCGACCACACCTCATTGGCCACGCTGCTCCGCCGGGTCGACCGGGTCGAGCACTCTAGGAGCTGACGAGAAACGGGGTCCGGTTGCGGGTCCACCTATTGCTTATAGTCTATCAAACGGATAGACTATGTAGTTTATATCGACTACGGAGCAGACCGAGATGTCACGTTCGCCGGCCGCCGTCGCCACTCTCTTCACTCTCACCGCCCTCGTCGCGGTCTCCCCGAGCGCCGCCGCTCAGGATACCGCCCGGTCCACCTCCGAACGGATCGATCAGCTCGAGCAGCAGATCAAGATCCTGAACCGCCGCCGCGAGATCGAGGCCGACAGCGCCGCCGCGGCGGCCAAGGCGCGCGCCTCCACGTCGATCGGACCCGACGGGTTCGGGTTCCGTTCCGCCGACGGGAACGTGCGGCTCAAGATCACCGGCTACCTGCAGGCCGATGGCCGCTTCTATGCAGGGGACACTGCCAAGGTGCTCACGAACAACCTGCTCATCCGACGCGCCCGGCCGATCATCGACGGTACCGTGTACAAATATTTCGACTTCCGCATCATGCCCGACTTCGGCCAGGGTACGCCGACGCTGTACGAGACGTGGATCGAGGCCAAGCTCAGCCTGGGCCTCGCGATCCGCGCCGGCAAGTTCAAGCCGCCGGTCAGCCTCGAGCGGCTCCAGTCCGCCGCCGATCTCCGCTTCGTCGAGCGCGGCTTTCCGAACAACCTGGCGCCTAACCGCGACCTCGGGATCCAGATCGGCGGCGAGCTCGGCGGAGGCGTGGTGATCTACGCCGCCGGCCTCTTCAACGGAGTCGCCGACCTCGGGTTCGGCGACGGCGACACCAACGACGCCAAGGACCTCGCCGGCCGCCTCTTCGTCGTGCCGTTCGCGAAGCAAGGGAAGACCGCCCCGATCGATCTCGGCTTCGGGATCGCCGGCAGCACCGGCAACGAGCGAGGAACCCTCGCGGTGCCCAACACCTCGAGCGAGCGCTCGCCCGGACAGGCGACCGCCTTCCGTTACCGGACGGGGACCACCGTCGCCACCGGCGTAATCGCCGACGGACGCCGGAGCCGAGTGTTGCCGCAGGCGTATCTCTATCGCGGCGCTGTTGGGCTGCTGGCCGAGTACGCCAGCAACACGCATACGGTCCGTCGCGATACGGCGCTGCGGACGATTCCACACCACGCTTGGCAGGTGGCCGGCTCGATTTTCCTGACCGGCGAGAAGGCCTCGTACCGGAGCGTGACGCCGAAGCACACCTTCGATCCGAGCAAGGGGCAGTGGGGCGCGATCGAGCTCGCCGCTCGAGTGCAAGGCACCGACGTCGACCAGTCGGCCTTTCCGTTCTTCGCCGACCCGGCGGCCTCGGCTCAGAAGACCAAGGCGTGGGGCGTCGGGGTGAACTGGCACCTCGGCAAAAATCTCAGAGTCATGCTCGACTACGAGCGGGCCACCTTCACCGGCGGTGCACCCAACGGCCTCAACCGCCCGGTCGAGCAGTTCATCTCCACCCGCTTGCAAACCGCGTTCTAAGAGAAATCATGCGCCGCCCTATCGCAGGTATCGCGCTTTCGGTCGGACTGTTCGTTCCGGCGCTCGCGGCCCAGAAGGCCGCCACGCTCCTCAACGTGTCGTACGATCCGACCCGGGAGCTCTATCAGGCGGTCAACACGGCCTTCGCCGCTCAGTGGAAGGCCAAGACCGGCCAGGACCTCACGATCCGCCAATCCCACGGCGGATCGGGCAAGCAGGCCCGCTCGGTCATCGACGGCCTCGAGGCCGATGTCGTCACGCTCGCGCTGGCGTACGACATCGACGAGATCGGCCAGAAAGCCAAGCGGTTCCCGGCCAACTGGCAGACCCGGCTGCCTAACAACAGCGCGCCGTACACCTCGACCATCGTCTTCCTGGTCCGCAAGGGCAACCCGAAGAAGATCCACGACTGGAACGATCTGGTCCGGCCCGGTCTCGCGGTGATCACGCCCAACCCCAAGACGTCGGGCGGCGCTCGGTGGAACTACCTGGCGGCGTGGGGCTACGCCCTCCGCCAGCCCGGCGGATCCGACGCGAAAGCCAAAGTCGGCGGGTGGGCCATCAACGCGGTCTTCGGCGGGGTGGTCGCATGGGTGCTGGTCCGGTATCGGTTTCCGGGCCGGCGCCTGGTGGATGCGATGGTCGACCTGCCGTTTGCGCTTCCCACCGCCGTCGCCGGCGTCGTGCTCACGACGCTGTACGCGCCGAATGGATGGATCGGTGTCCGCCTCGCGGCACTGGGGATCAAAGTGGCCTTCACGCCCCTCGGCATCATCGTCGCGCTCATCTTCATCGGGCTGCCGTTCGTGGTTCGAACCGTGCAGCCGGTCCTTCAAGATCTCGAAGCCGATGTCGAAGAAGCCGCTGCCAGCCTCGGCGCGAGCCGGTGGCAGACATTCCGGCGGGTCTTGTTCCCGGCGCTCGCGCCCGCGCTGCTCACCGGCTTCACGCTGTCGTTTGCGCGGGCCATCGGCGAATACGGCTCCGTCGGGTTCATCTCCGGTAACATGCCGATGAAGACGGAGATCGCCCCGCTCCTGATCATGACCAAGCTGGAGCAGTTCGACTATCCCGGCGCGACCGCGATCGCGGTCGTCATGCT
>JBDTOH010000381.1:0-5906 GCA_039933355.1 Gemmatimonadota bacterium
CTCGGCGACCTCGATCTCCGCGAGGACGCGGTCGACGACGCCTTCGAGGAGCCGAGCCTTGTTGGGGAAGTGGTGATACAGTGACATGGCCTCGACGCCGAGCTCCCGGCCGAGCGAACGCATGGTGAGCGCCTCGAGACCGTCCCGGTCCACGGCGGCGAGCGCCGCGTCGAGGATTCGCTCGCGGGTGAGCGCGGTCTTTGCCGGACGGGTCTTCTCGAGTTGCCGGGCTGTGCGCGCCACGAGACGACTCCCGCGAGTGAGACACTTACGGTGTAAGGCTTACGGCGTAAGGTAGCGACGATGTGGGAGGGTGTCAAACCGCACGGCTGGTTGGTGGATTCCGGAGCGACAGCCCGTGGCCGCCTCGCGTGACGGCTCAACGTCGTTCGAGGCCGGCTATGAGTCCTCTCGGATGGCTCCGGTGCGAATGTACTTCGAGATGTAGGTGCCCAGGCCACTGCCCGCGACCGCGAGGGCTTTCATCCGCCTCACATGAATCTCCCCGAGTGTGGCGTGCTCGTACCGATAGGTCCGGCCGCCGCGGAAATTGCACTCGGATATTCTCGACCTCGGCCTCCATCAGCCCGCTTCGGTATCGGCCAAGAAAGCTGCCGCGCCGGTGTATCGGACGACCTCGATCATGACCCCATCGTAAGAATGTCCGGCCGCGACTGGCGCGAGACCCACGAATAGCTTCCGACGATCGCCACGGCGAACAGGGCCGCGCCGATCCAGTTCGAGGCCGACGCGAATCCGGCGCCGACGAGGCCTAACGGCGCCGGATTGCTGGTGGCGACAATGAGACCCGCATTGAGCACGCCGAGGAGGCTCTCGCCCACGATCAGCCCCGATGCGAGCAGCACTCCGAACCGCTCGGCCATCTCGGCATTGTCCCGGCTTGCCATCGCGCGATTGTAGAGCCAGCCGATCAGCGCGCCTACGACCACGGGCTGCGTGGCGTCCATGGGCAGGTAGATGCCGATCCCGATCGCCAGCGGCGAGAGCCGGATCAGCTTCAGAATCCCGAGCATCTCGTCCACGAAGATGGCCGCGAGCCCGACCAGCGCGCCGATCCCGATCGCGTGCCAGTTGAGCTCGGCGTTGAGCACGCCGCGGGCGAGCGTGGAGATCAGCGCCGCCTGAGGTGCCGGCAGCGGTTCGGCGGTGACGGCGGCGCGGTTGGGGTCGCCCGGGAATCCATAGGCCTGATTGAGCAGGCTGAGAATCGGAGGAATGACGAGCGAGCCGGCCAAGACGCCCACGATGAGCGCGACCTGCTGCTTCCACGGCGATGCACCGACCAGTTGCCCGGTCTTGAGATCCTGGAGATTGTCGTTCGAGATGGTCGCAATCGAGAACACGATCGCGACCGTAAACAGGGCGAAGGCGACCAGGGCACTCGTGGCGTTCGGGCCAAGCTTCGGCTGGACGAAGACGGCGAGGAGCAAGGCGGCGGAGACGGTCGCAAGGATGCCGATTCCTGAGACCGGGCTGTTGGACGCGCCGATCAGCCCGGCCATGTAACCCGCGACGGTCGCGACGAATCCGCCGATCAGCAAGGTGAAGAACACGCCGCCGAGGACGAGCGGCCAGGTGAGCGTTGTGAGGGGACCGGTGCCGATAAAGTCTCGAAGCAACCAGCCGATCATCACCAGGCAGCCGGCGCTCAGGAGCGCGATCGTTCCGAGCGAGAGGTCGCGGTCGTCGCCGGCGCCGGTCTTGGCTGCAGCACCGGCCTTCGCGGTGGCGACGATGCCGACCCACACCGGCCGGATCAGCTTGAGCAGGCTCCAGATCGCCGCGACGCCGATGCAGCCGGCTCCGATGAAACGAACCTGGGTGCGCCATACGGTCATGGCCACGTCCGCGATCGGCCCGGCGATTCCGGCGCTCATCAGCGGTGTCGCCACTCCCCAGGCGATGATCAGCCCGGTGAGCATCGCGAGGCCGACCGAAATGCCGACCAGGTGGCCCGCGCCCAGGAGCGCCAGCGAGTAGCCGATATGGACACCGGTCGCCCCGGAACCGATTCGGAAGAACTGCGAGACGGTGGCCGCGGCGAGGCCGGTGGCGCTCACGAGCTGAGTTCCCGCGGAGACCAGCGCGCCGACCAGCACGATGAGCGGGCCGCGCTTTCGCTCGATCGCGTTAGGCGACGCCTCGTCTCCGGTGGCGCCGACCTTGAGCACGGCGGCGGCGGCCAGGCCTTCGGGAAAGGGCAGCGGGGAATTGACCACCAGCGCCCGCCTGAGCGGGATCGAGAACATGACGCCGAGAATGCCCCCCAGCACGCAGACGAGGAAGGTGGCGAGGAACGGAAAGCCTCTCCACCAGCCGACCATGACGAGCCCGGGCAGTACGAAGATGATCGCCGAGAGGGTCCCGCCGGCCGAGGCTACGGTTTGGACGATGTTGTTTTCTTTGATCGTGCCGGTGCGGAACGCTCGGAGCACGCCCATGGAGATCACCGCGGCGGGGATCGACGAGGCGATGGTGAGCCCTACGCGGAGGCCGAGATAGACATTGGCCGCGGTGAACACGGCGGCGATGAGCGCACCGAGGATGAGGCCGCGGACGGTGAGCTCAGAGTCGGACGCTGCCATGAGGCCTCATGCGAGGGGTCGAAACAATGATCAGCCGGCCATCTGCGAGTGGGCTGCAATGCTTGCCATTTCGGTTTTAGTGCGGCTCGACCAATATGGGGCGGCAATGCTCGGGGCGCTATGTTGCGCGCATGGCGGGCGGCGGTCGGGAGCCGCCTCTAGCGTGAGGCCGGTATCCTACCCGCGATCCGCGCGAGCATTGAATACGCTCTCGCCGTGCCAGCCGCGGCGATCACGAGCGCAATGACCAAGGTCCAGAACGATCGGTCCGTACCCGTCGTCCAGATGAGCTCCGCCGGGCTCGACGCTGCTTGCCATTCCGCATGACCGCCCAGCCACAGATCGAGATTCGAATAGAGATTGCCGCTCGTGTGCAGGACGATCGCCGGGAGAAGTGAATTCGTCAGGAAGGTGACACCACCATAGATCGCCGCGACGGCCACGTAGTACGGCCACAGCACAGGCGTGAAGTCGAGATGCGCAACTGCGAACATCGTTCCAGTGATCAGGATCGCGACCGTCAGCCCGTAGCGACGCTCGATCGGTCCTTGCATGTAGCCGCGAAACGCCGCCTCTTCGATGATCCCCGCGACCGGAGCCGACATGAGCAGCAGCGACAATACCGTGACGCGGGGGACGTTGGAGAGGTCGGGAAGGGCCTGCTCGGGCAGCATGATCATTCGATTGACGATGCGGAGCGCCAGGACCAAGGCGACGATGCCAAGGCCCCCGGCGAGAAGCGACCAGAGCCAGACAATACCGGGGAGCGGGTTAGCGCGAAGGCTCGCGCGGCGCTCCTCCACAGTCGACGGAGGGGGTCCGGCTCCGCGCAGGTAGCGCCAGAAGAACCACATGTAGACCGCGACAAGCGGCACCGCCCAGGGCACCGACGCGCCGAACCGCAGGTTCGCGGCGAAGAGCAGATTGCGCGGGATCGTTCCCACGACGGCGATCATCATGCCGATGACCACGGCCCGAACGACGACCTCCATGCGTTCTCCTCGTCGGGGCAGCGGCCACTGAACCCGGATCTTGTCGCAGTCCGGACCGCTCGCTAGAATTTACCGGAGTGCCGCGAGGGCGGCCCACGGTCCGCGTAAAGGGTTCAACCCACCCCTACTGCTTCGACATAACCTTCGCTTCCTCGCCCTGACTGCGGATAGTGGGCGGCTGAAAGGGCTCACGCCCTTTCGAAGGAAGGAAGGTCTCGCATGCCTGATCGGCTTCCGCTCCCGGACGTCCCCAACCTAGACTGGCTTCGCAAACAGGCCAAGCGGCGGCTCGATGAGCTCCGCACCGTCAATCCGGCCACCAAGCTGGCCGAGGCGCAGTTGGACCTTGCCGAGCAGTATGGATTCTCGAGCTGGCGGGCGCTCAAGGCGCACGTCGATTCGCTGACGGTGGACGGCCGGCTATTCGACGCGGTACGGAAGGCCGACGTCGACACGCTGACCGCATTGCTCGACCAACACCCGGATAGACTCCACGCACGCTCGAAGCCGTACGAGTGGTCGTTGTTGCACAGAGCGGCAGACGTCGGCCAATTGGCGGCAATGAACCTCCTGTCGGAACGCGGCCTGGACGTAAACACGCGCGAGAAAGGCGACAATACCTACGCGATGCATTGGGCCGCGGCGGCCGGTCACCTCGACGTCGTGCGCCGCCTGGCAGATGCCGGCGGCGACGTCGTCGGACACGGTGACGACCACGAGCTGGAAGTCATCGGGTGGGCGACGTGTTGGGAACAGCCACACCGAGCCGTCGCGGAATGTCTTCAAGGCCGGGGCGCCCGGCACCACGTCTTTTCCGCGATCTCGTTGAATCTTGCGGACGAGGTCCGCCGGATCGTAGCCGACGATCCGGCGCGCTGAGCCGGCCGCAGAGTCACAACGAAGAGTACCGGCTGCCACTCCACTACGCCGTGCTCAGGAACCGTCCCGAGATGGTGTCATTGCTGCTCGACTTGGGTGCGGACCCAGTCGCGCCGGACGGTTCGGGGTATCCGGCCGCGCGGTCTATGCGACTTCGCCCGATACCGACCGGCGGATCATGGAGGCCATCCTCGCCCGGGGCGGAACGATGGAACTCTTCACGGCCGTAACGTTCGGCGACTGGGCCGTCGCCAAAAGGCTGCTCCGCGACAAGCCCGACGGCATCGAGCCCGGAAGCCTGAGCGCGGGCGTGCTCCACCTGTCGGCCAAACGGGACATGTCGCCGCGGTGAAGTGGCTGCTCGAGCACGGCTTCGACCCTAACGCCCGGTGGAAGCATTGGGACGCCGAGGTGGTCCCGCTTCACCGTGCGGCTGCGGGCGGTCATGGGGAGATCGTGCGCCTCCTGCTGCAAGCCGGCGCCGATCCGCACATCCGCGACAGCAAGCACGACGGCGACGCGCTCGGCTGGGCCCGCCATTTCGGACAGAAGGACGTTGCGGAGCTGATCGAGTCGTACGCCCAGAAACCCTAACGACCCGGCGAACCGGGCGGCCAACAGAGGGAGCGGGTAGAAATGCCGAAGTTCGGATGGAAGAGAGAGGCCCCGCCGAGTCGAGCTTCGGCGGGGCCTCATGGTGCTTCGGTGGGAAGGCGGTCGGTGGGAACATCACCTGTGGGGTTGGCCGCCTGTTGTCGAACAGTCCTCACGCAACGGTCTCCTCATGTGGGGGTGACTTGGGTGCCGGAGTGGCCGGCCAGGCGACGTTGCGCGCGCTTTCCCAGGCGCCCTTGAGATTAGGGTCGTCGGGGAATCGGAGCACCAGCATACCTTCCAGCTGGCGTACCATTCGGAGGCCCTCGGAGCTGCGGACTTTGAGCTCCCGACGGGCACCGGTGTGTGCGGCGCGGCCCGCGTTGCCCTCGAGGATGGCGCGGTCGTACGCGTCGAGCTGATTGGTGAGGGTGTCGAGCAGACCCTCTCGCATACCGTGTTCGGTGAGCAGCTCCTTATTGGCCGCCGCCACGGTCGCGATGCCGTGGGCCCCCCCGCGAAAGTCCTGCTCGCGTGAATTCTTGCTCGGGATCCGGAACTTGCCCGCGAGGTCGGGGTGGTCCTCGGCCGCCGCCTTGCCGATCCGGGCAAGGTGGAGGAGGCTCCCGGTACGGAGCTCGTCCTTGAGCACCGCCTTGGTGATGGCCGACGCGTGGAAGGCCGCGTGTCCCGCCGCTTCCACCTCGACGAGATAGAGGATGCGGTCCACCTTGTCATTGAACAACACGAGGACCGCATCGGGCTTTTCGGCGCCAAACGGTCTGGTGCGGAAGAAGTCGCGGACGCGAACAACCGTGTCCACGGTCTTCCCTAC
>JBDTOH010000382.1:0-5903 GCA_039933355.1 Gemmatimonadota bacterium
AACATCGTCAAATGCCGACCGCCGCAGAACCGCAAGCCGCTACCCGACGAAGTTGCCGCGTGCATGCCGTACTTGGAGGCGCAGATCGGCTTGATTCGCCCGAAGGTGCTGATCGCGCTCGGTGCGACCGCCGCGGAATCACTGTTGCAGGCGCGCCGCTCTCTCACAGATTTGCGCGGTAAGGTACATTCGTATCGTGGAATTCCGCTCGTCGTGACCTACCACCCAGCGGCGCTGTTACGAAACCCGAATTGGAAGAAACCGACCTGGGATGACGTCCGTATCGCCCGACAGCTTATCGACCGTTGAAACGGCCCTCAAGGCCGCGCCTTGGAGTCCCGAGGCGGAGCAGGCAGTTCTCGGCGCGATGATCCTGGATCAGGACGCGGCGCTTCGGGCCGCGGAGCTGCTCGACCACTCGATGTTCTACAAAGAGGGCCACCGCCGGCTGTTTCGCGCGATGGTGGCGCTGACCGAGCAGCACTCCGTCATCGATCATGTCACGCTCCGCGACGCCCTCAGCCAGCGTGGCGATCTCGAGCTCGCCGGTGGGGTCGAGTATCTCGCGGAGCTGGTCGATTCGGTCGCGACCGCGGCCAATCTCGATCACCACGCCCGGATCATTCGCGACAAGTCGATCGTGCGCCGGCTGATCGAGTCCTCGACGACCACGATCACCGACGCATATCAGGGACAACACAGCGCGAGCGAGCTGCTCGATCTAGCCGAGGCCCGGATCTTTCGGATTGGCCAGGAGCGAAGGAACGACGGGTTCATCCGAATCAAAGAGATGCTGTGGCCGACGATGGAGCGCATTGAAACGCTTCAGAAGAGCGGCAAATCGATCACGGGCGTTCCGAGCGGCTTCACAGATTTGGACGAGATGACCTCCGGGTTCCAGCGCTCGGAGCTGGTCATCGTGGCGGCTCGTCCCTCGATGGGAAAGACCGCGCTCGTCCTCAACATCGCCACCCACGCGGCCGTGGAGGCGCGGGTCGGAGTCGCGATCTTCTCGCTCGAGATGTCGAAGGATTCGCTGGTGCAGCGCATGCTGTGCGCAGAGGCCAGGGTCGACAGCCAGCGGGTTCGGCGCGGAATGATTCGGGACAATGATTACATGCTGCTCGCGCGCGCGGCCGGCGTGTTGCAGCAGGCGCCGATCTGGATCGACGACAGCGCGGCGGTCACGCTCCTCGAGATGCGGTCGAAGGCTCGGCGGCTGAAGGCGGAATCGGACCTTGGCATGATCGTCGTGGACTATCTCCAGCTGATGCGGAGCCCCGAATACTCGGACAACCGAGTCCAGGAGATCTCCGACATCTCCCGCTCGCTCAAGGGCCTCGCGCGGGAGCTCGACATTCCGGTCGTCGCGCTCTCGCAGCTGTCCCGAGCCTCCGAGCAGCGGGGCGGGGAACGGAAGCCGATCCTCTCGGACCTCCGAGACTCGGGCGCGATCGAGCAGGACGCCGACTTGGTCATCTTCATCCATCGCCCGGAATACTACGACCGCGAGGATGAATCCAAGCGCGGGGTCGCGGAGATCATGCTCGCCAAGAACCGCAACGGTCCCACCGGCGATGCCACCCTTCGCTTCAGTCGCGAGTACACCCGGTTCGACAACTACTCGGCTCGGGAAGAGCCGGGCTACTGACGATGGCGCGGATCCGATCGGTCTATCGCTGCGCCGAGTGCGGCCACGACCATCCCAAGTGGGCCGGCCGGTGCGAAGCATGCTCGGCGTGGAATTCCGTCGCCGAGGAGCCGGTGGCGGCGGAGCCGGCCAGGCGTCAGGGCGGCCAGGCGGCAGGGCGGCAAGGCGGCAAGCCGATCGCCCTCAGCGACGTCGTGGGAGAACGGCTCGTCCGCTGGTCGTTAGGCATGCCCGAGCTCGACTACGTCTACGGCGGCGGCCTCGTACCGGGGTCCATGTCGCTGATCGGCGGGGAGCCCGGGATCGGCAAGTCCACGCTGCTGCTTCAGGCCGCCGCCCGGATGGTGATGGGCGGTGGGCGAGTGCTCTATGCGAGCGGGGAGGAATCGCCGGAGCAGATCCGGCTCCGCGCGGATCGAATGGTCGAGGACGCGGGCGGCGTGCTCGTGCTCGGAGAGACCCGGCTGGAAGTCATCATCGAGGCGGCTCGAGCGGCCGCGGTCCAACTCCTCGTCCTCGACTCGATCCAGACCGTATACACGGATACGCTCGAGAGCGCGCCCGGCAGCGTCGGGCAGGTCCGCGAGTCGGCTGCGCATTTGATGCGGTTCGCCAAGGAGACCGGAATCAGCGTCATTGTCGTCGGGCACGTCACCAAGGGCGGGACGATCGCCGGTCCCAAGACGCTCGAGCACATCGTGGACACCGTCCTCTACTTCGAGGGAGAGTCGTCGCTCGATTACCGGCTGCTCCGTGCGACGAAGAACCGGTTCGGCTCGGTCGATGAGCTCGGCGTCTTTGCGATGACCGATCGTGGCCTGGCGGGGGTTCCGAACCCGTCGGCCGTGTTTCTCGCTGCACGGTCGGCCGGCACGAGCGGGAGCGCGGTCACCGCGCTCATGGAAGGGACTCGCCCGGTGCTGGTCGAAGTGCAGGCGCTCGCGGCACCCTCGGGCTACGGGACGCCCCAGCGGGTTGCTACCGGCGTCGACCCGAAGCGGCTTGCGGTCCTTCTGGCGGTGCTCGAGCGGCGCGCCGGGATCAGCTTCGCGAATCTCGACGTGTTCGTTCAGGTCACGGCGGGAGTCCGGCTCTCGGAGCCCGGCGCCGATCTCGCAGTCGCCGCGGCGTTGCTCTCGAGCGTGGCCAACCGGCCCACCCACGCGGACTCGGTCTTCCTCGGTGAAGTCGGGCTGGCGGGGGAAGTGCGCCCGGTGGCCGGGGTCGAGCGGCGGCTCGCGGAGGCGGGTCGCCTCGGCTTCACCCGCGCGTATGGATCGGGGCGGCACAGCCCCCAAGTGCCGGGCGTCACGCACGTGGGGCTCGAACGGGTCGACCAGCTGAGCCGTGGCCTCGCCGCCTAACGTCGGTGTGGTGGTGGTCGCGGCCGGGGCCGGAAGCCGGGCCGGCGGCGGGCCGCCCAAGCAGTGGCGGGATCTCGCCGGCGTGCCGGTCGTGCTCCGCGCCCTGCGGCCGTTTCTCTCGCACGCGGAAGTCGGATCGGTCGTCCTCGTCGTTCCTGCGGGCGTGGCCCAGGCCCCGCCGGAATGGCTCTCTCCCATCATCGGCGATCGGCTCACGCTCGCGGTCGGTGGGCTCGAGCGGATGGATTCGGTGGCGGCGGGCCTCGCCGCTCTGCCCGCCGAGATGACCATCGTGCTGATCCATGACGGGGCGCGGCCCTTTCCCGAGCCGGACGTCATCGACGCGGTCATTCAAGGCGCCCGCGCAGGATCCGGTGTGATCGCGGCGCTTCCCGTGACCGATACGATCAAAGAGGTGGAGGACGGCCGGGTCGTCAGGACCGTGCCGAGGGAAGGCCTCTGGCGGGCCCAGACGCCGCAAGGCTTTCCACGCCCGATGCTCGAGTATGCCTTCGAGCAGGCCCGCGCCAACGGGCTCAAGGCGACGGACGACGCTGCGCTGGTCGAAGCCGCCGGCGGGACAGTCCTCATCATCCCGGATGTGACCTCGAATCTCAAGATCACGACCGCTGAAGATTTCCTGGTCGCCGACGCGCTGCTCCGGAGAACACCGTGATCCTCCCATTCCGCACCGACGCGGACGTCGACCTCGCCGTGGAGCCGGTGCGGGGGCAGCTGGCCCGCGATCTCCTGTTAGGCTACCCGACGGAGACCGTCTATGGTCTCGGCTCCGCGCCGACCGAGGCGGGCACGTCCGCGCTCGCGCAGCTCAAAGGCCGTCCCAAGGGCAAGCCGTTCCTGCTCCTCATCTCCAAACCGGCGATGGCGGAGCGATACGGGCTGGTCTTCACCACGGCAGCCCGCGCGCTTGCGGAGGCTTTTTGGCCCGGCCCGCTGACGCTGGTGCTCCGCGGCGGTGAAGGGCGGCTGCCGGACCTGCTCCGAGGACCTGAAGGCGGGATCGCGGTCCGATGGACCTCGCACCGGCAGATGGCGCGCTTGATCGGCGCGCTCGACTTTGCGGTGACGTCCACGTCGGCGAACCGTCCGGGCGGACCGCCGGCCCCGGGGGCGGACCGGCTGGCCGAGCTCTTCGCCGGGCCGGTCGAGCAGGAGGAGCTTCTGGTGCTCGACGGCGGAGTGTTAGGCAACGTCCCGCCTTCAACGCTGATCGATTGCACCGGACCGGTGACCGCGCTGGTTCGGGAGGGTGCCATTCCGCGCGCTGAGCTCCGGCGCGCGGTCGGGCGGTTCGCGCCATGACGGAGCCGCGCCCATTCGAGATCCTCGTCGTGTGCACGGGGAACACCTGCCGGAGCCCGCTGGCAGCCGCGGCGCTCGGCCGGGCGATCGAGCAGGCCAACCTCGGCAATGTTCGGGTCAGCTCCGCGGGCACTGGTGCTTGGGAAGGAGCGCCCGCTTCGGAAGGGTCCTACCTCGTGGCGCTCGAAGCAGGGCTCGACCTGTCGGCGCACCGGGCCCGCCCGCTGACGGAAGAGCTGGTCGACGGGGCCGATCTCATCCTCGCAATGTCCCGCAGTCATCTCGCCCGAGCACGCGAGCTAGGCGGCCGCGACCGGGCGCACCTTTTCGCCGAGTTTGCCGGCGCCGGCGAGGGGGTCGAGGTGGCGGATCCGTTCGGGTCCGATCTCGAGGAATACCGGCGGACGTTGCGGGAGCTGGAGGAGATGACGCCCGGCATCATGGCGCGGCTCCCCAAGACGGTTTGATGGAGATCGGCGCCGGGACCCGGGTCTTCGCCGTGCTCGGCGACCCGGTGGCCCATTCGATGTCCCCGATGATGCAGAACGCCGCGATGAGAACGTTAGGTCTCGACGCCGCGTATGTCGCCTTCCGTTGCCCGGCCGGCCGGCTCGCGGAGGTGGTCAACGTCCTGGCGCGCAGCGGCGGCGGCGGGAACGCCACGATCCCGCACAAGGAAGCGCTCGCCGGGCTGGTCGAGACGATCGGCCCGACACCGCTGGCCTCCTGCAATACGTTCTGGGGCGACGGTGAGCGCATTCTCGGCGCGGAGACGGACAGTGCCGGGATCCGGGCAGCGTGGGAGCGCCTCGGCGCGCCGGAGGGCCCATGGCTGATCGCGGGCACCGGCGGCAGCGCCCTGGCAGCGGTTCGCGCCGCGAACGCCGTCGGGGTTGCCGTCGCAGTGCGGTCCCGGTCGGCGGCTCGGGCGGCGGGCCTCCGACGCCAGGCCGAAACGTTAGGTGTTGCGTCGGTCGAGCCGGAAGCGGCCGCGGTCGCCATCAACTGCACGCCGCTCGGGCTCGCCGCGGACGATCCGCTGCCGCTCGACCCGGCTGCGTTTCCAGGGCTCCGCGCCGCCCTCGATCTGGTCTATCGGCGGGGTGCGACCGAATGGGTCCGGGTGTGCCGCGGGCGGGGGCTCCCTGCCGCCGACGGGCGAGAAGTGCTGGTCGGTCAGGGCGCGGCGGCGTTCGAGTGCTGGTTCCCCGGTGTAAAGGCGCCCGTGGAGGTGATGCGTGCGGCTGTCGAGCGCGGTCTCCGTTAGGCTCCGGGCGGCGGTCGCCGCCGCGGGCGAGCTCGAGCGGTGGCTCCTTCCCGGCGCCTGCCTCGTCTGCGCGGAGGCCTCCGATGCCGGCGACGAGGATCCGCTGGTCTGCGGGTTGTGCCGGTCGCGCTGGATTCGGGTGCCCGATCCGGTGTGTCAGCGATGCGGGCAGCCGGCGAACCCCATCGCCGAGTGCCGGATCTGCCGGGAGTGGCCCGAAGGCTTCGGGCTGGTCCGGAGCGCCGTCTGGCTCGATGACCGGGCCCGGCGGGCAGTTCACCGGCTCAAGTACGACGGG
>JBDTOH010000383.1:0-5876 GCA_039933355.1 Gemmatimonadota bacterium
GACCGGCGAGTCGGAGCGCCTCGCTGTCGTCGAACACTTCGAGCCGTCCCTTGTGCTTGAACTGGAGCCGGGGACCGCCGTCCGGGGTGGCGATCAAGCGGATCTTGGGGAATTCGGTTCCCCGCACCGTGAGAAGCCTGCCGTCGTCGGTCTTGAGCTTCACCGACCGCATCCCGCGGATCAGGTTGGGGATGTTCGCCCAGAGTCCGCCGAATGTACCGATCCCGATGCCCGCCGCCGCCGCGCCGGCCACCATCGCGCCGATCGCCACCACCGCGCCACCGGCGACCAGGAACGATCGACGCCGCCGCCGGCCGAACTGGTCGCCATAGCGCCACGCCGCGAACTCCGGCCGCTCCGGCGAACCGATCCGGACCAGCTCGAGCCCTTCGGTGAGCCGGGCGAGCCCGATGTTGTCGGTGGAGACCCGAAGCTGAGTGGCGAGAAAGGCCCGTTCGCATTCCTCGATCGCCTCCCACCGGGTCTCGAGCGGGCTCAGGTTCCACCGTTCGCAGGCCCGGCAGACGACCCAGAGCCGGCCCCGGGAGGCATCGAACGCCAGCCGGCGTCCGACCGGGAACCGTTCGATGATCTCGTTGGCGCCGAGCGGTTTGTGGCAGTAGATGCAGGTCGTGTACATCGGGCCTCGTCGACGAACCAATAGCGGGACGGCCACCGGCGCGTCAACCGAGGGCTGCTCGCCGAGGCGCCCTGACGTCGGGGCGATCCAGAATGACCGCGACTTCCGAGCAGCCGATCCAGAGCGTTTGCGACGAGCCGACCGCAAGGGACGTCGGCCGACTCGCTCTACTCCTGACGGCTGCGGCGAGGGCCGCGAGGGCGAGAGCTGCTTTCGGAAGCGCGGAGCTCGCCCGCCAAAAGTCTCCCGTCGTCAACGGATCTCCTTGGGTGCGACCTAGCGAATCGCGCCTCTGCTGCGGCGCGCCACTCCAGAGCGAACTCCGAGGCCAGAGTTTCCCCAAAAAACGCGTCCCTCGGCCTCCGAACGAAACTCAGCAATCGGCTTGAGGGGACGTTTGGGCTTGATCGTACACGCGTCGCTCCGCTGGACTCATGGGCCGGCCGAGATCACCGGATCGTCCGGATACCCGCCTGACAGTGTGCATACCCTTTCTATACGATCGGGCTCGGCCGCACGTTCCTCGTGCTCGAGCTCCTTTCATTGGACCCGCTCTGATGGCCTGCGCACCGCGATCTCCGGACCTACATCGATGACCATGAGATCCTCGCCGACCTCGAGCGGACCTTGGTAAGTCCGGCGGGTGCCGACGATGAGCTCCTGATCCGTCGCGCTCGGCGTGCAGATGTGTGAGTACACGGCCAGGCGTGGCTTTGCGCGCGCAAAGACCGTCCCTGCCTGCTCAGGAGTAGTGTGGTAGTCGATAATGCTCTGTGCCCGATCAGGGGGAACGCCCATCCGCTGGAGCGTCTCCGGCACTAGGACTTCATGGATCAGAACGTCTGCCCCGGTGGCAAATCGGATGACGTTCTCGGAAACACGGGTGTCGCCGGACACCACCACCGCTCGCCCGCCGTAGTCGATCCGGTAACCAAACGCCGGCCGCACCGGGGCGTGATCGACCTCGAATGCCGTGACCTTCACGCCACCCCGATCGTAGATGACCCCAGCGACGATATCCTTGGCCTGGACTACGGGCCCTTCCGGGTTCATGCGCTCGTTAGCGACTCGAAAGTGAATATCCTGTTGATACGCTTCTCGGAGGTGATACATCATTTGCTCCGTCCCGGTCGGTCCCCATACCGGAAGCGGAGCCGTTCGCCCCGGAGCGATCAGCCAGCCGGTCATTAAGAGATCTGGAAACCCGACGACGTGATCGGAGTGAAGGTGTGTCAAGAAAACCCCGGTGACGTCTCGCCATTGAACGCCGATCTGCGTCAGGCGCTGCAGGGCACCGCGCCCAGCATCGATCAGGAGAGCTTGGCCCCCCGCCTGAACGAGCGTGCTCGGCCCGAAGCGATTCATGACCGGCGGTGGGCAGCCGGACCCCAGGAGGGTGACCTTGATATCCTGCCCCTGTAGAGGCAGGGATACGAGAGAAGCCAGCAAGGCGAACCAGAGGGTGCGGGGACTCGTGGATGCAGGCATGTTCTCGAGTGTTGGGGTGTGGCCTAACGGATCGCGCTTCGGCCGCGGCGCGCTGGTTCAAACGTACCTCGAGACCGTCACCTCCGCCGCGCCGACAGCAGCAAGCGCTCGTCACAACTGATACCGTTGGTTACTGGGGTGCTGGTCCGCGCGCCGAGGGCGGCTGGTGAGGTGCGCCGCTCACTGAACACGAGGCGGGACTTTGCTCCAGGGCACCTGCAGGAGCGTTAGGTGGGCCTCGACCCGGAGTGCTGAGCCGAACTAAGCCGTCGCCGCCGCACGCTTTGCAACGCTCCGGTCCTCAGCGGGTTCTAACCGACAATCCGCGACTCCGACCTCCCGAACCGCCCGGCAAATGGCAAACTTCAAGCTTGCGATCCGAGCCTTAGTCCGTACTCCGTTCGTCAGCAGTGTGGCGATCGCCTCAATTGCGCTCGGGATTGGCGCAAATACGGCCATCTTCTCCCTGATCCAGAGCGTGCTGCTGCGCCCGTTGCCCGTCCCCGAGCCCGACCGGTTGGTGAACATTCTCGGCTCCGAGCCCAACTATGGGTCCCAGTCATGCAACCGAGCCGGGCGCTGCGAGGTCGTCTTCAGCTACCCGATGTTCCGCGACCTCGAGCGAGCCCAAACCGTGCTGACCGGGCTCGCCGGTCACAGGACGGTCCTGGCGGATCTGGCTTTCAGAGGCCGGACCCAATCGGGCGAAGGAATGGCCGTCTCGGGGTCCTATTTTCCGGTGCTCGGTCTTAAGCCCGCCCTCGGCCGGCTCTTCGGCCCCGACGATGATCGGGTGATTGGCGGTCACGCCCTCGTCGTGCTCGACTATCACTACTGGTCGACCGAGCTCGGCGCCGATCCGACCGTGCTGGATCAGGCCATCTCGATCAACGGCCACCCGATGACCATCATCGGCGTCGCGCCCCGCGGCTTCGACGGCACGACGTTAGGCACCCGTCCTCGCATCTTTGTCCCGCTCACCATGCGCGGGGTCATGGAGCCGTGGGCCGAGCGCTTCGAGAACAACCGGCGGGACTACTGGGTGTACCTCTTCGGCCGGCTCAAGCCCGGCGTCTCGAGGGAACAGGCGCTCGCGAAGCTCAACGCCCTCTACCGTCCGATCATCGCCGAGGTCGAGCTCCCGCTGCAAGAGGGGGTCTCGGACCAGATGCGAAGCGAGTTCAAGGCCAAGCAGATCCGGCTCGAGCCCGGCGCGCGCGGGCAGAGCACCCTGCAGTCGCAGACGACCACGCCGCTGGCCCTGTTGTTCTCGATCACGGCGATCGTCCTGCTTGTGGCTTGCATCAACGTCGCGAACCTCTTGCTGGCTCGAGCGGCTTCGCGGTCGGGAGAGATCGCCGTCCGCTCGTCGTTAGGCGCGGGCCGGGGACAGCTGATCGTCGAGCTCCTGGCCGAGGCGGGTCTCCTGGCGCTGGTGGCCGGAACGGCGAGCCTGTTCGTCGCGAAGTGGACGCTCACCCTGATCACATCGTTTCTGCCCCCGGAGCTCGCCGGAACCATCGATTTCGGGCTCGACGCGCCCGTGCTGGCGTTCGCGACCGTGGTACTCCTCGGCACCACGATGTTGTTCGGCCTGTTCCCCGCGATCCATAGCACCCGATCCGACCTTCTCACCGTCACCAAGGCCGAGTCGGGGCGCGGCCCGGGGGGACGGAAGACAACCCGATTCCGGACCTCGCTGGTGACGGCTCAGATCGCGCTTTCCACGGCGCTCCTTGGCTCGGCCGGGCTCTTCGTGCGGAGCCTCGTCAATGTGAATCGGGTCGAGCTCGGCATTCGAACCGACAGCGTCGTCACCTTCGCGGTCTCGCCGCAGCAGATCGGCTATCGGCCGAGCGAGACGCGCGCCCTCTTCGCCCGGATCGGGACGGAGCTGGCGGGGTTACCCGGCGTCACCGGCGCGACGTCGGCGCTCGTGCCGGTCATCCGGTCATGGAATACCGGAGGAGACGTCGACGTCGACGGGTTCCCGACAACCGCCCAGACCGACGTCAACTCGCGCCTGAACTACGTCGGCGTCGACTACTTCAAGACCTTGGGAATCCCGGTGCTGGCGGGCCGGGAATTCAAGCCTTCAGATGACATCGGGACACCCGGCGTCGTGATCGTGAACGAGGCGTTCGCCAAGAAGTTCAACCTCGGAGCGAACCCCATCGGTAGGAGAATGCGGATCGGAAACGCGCTGTCGCCCGAGACGCGAGCTCATCCGGGGCCCGACCGCGAGATCATCGGCCTGGTGAAGGACGCCGCCTACAGCGAGGTCAAAGACAAGGTCCCGCCGGTCTTCTTCATGGCCGCCCGGCAGGACACGACGCTCGGACGGCTGACGTTCTATGCCCGAACCAGGTCCTCCCCCGCCCAACTCGTCGGAGCCATTCCTCGGCTCATTGCCAACCTCGAGCCTAACCTTCCGGTCGTGGATCTCAAGACCCTGCCGCAGCAGATCGATGAGAATGTCTTCCTGGACCGGATGATCACAACGTTGTCGGCCGGCTTCGCAATCCTGGCGACGCTGCTTGCCGCGGTGGGTCTCTATGGCGTGTTGGCCTACAGCGTCACTCAGCGAACTCGTGAGATCGGGCTTCGGATGGCGCTTGGCGCGGACAGCGGGCGCGTCCTCGGAATGGTCCTGCGGCAGGTGGGTTGGATGACCGTGGTAGGCGGGACGATTGGGACCGTGGCCGCATTCGCCATCGGCCGCTCAGCGCAATCACTGCTGTACGGGCTCCAAGGACATGATCTCGCGGCGTTCGTCGGAGCGGGGATCATTCTCGCGTTGGTCGCGCTCAGCGCGGGGTACGTTCCGGCGCTCCGGGCGTCACGCGTTCACCCGATGGTGGCGCTCCGCGGAGAGTAAGGCTGCGCATCTCAGCCGGCGCCGGTGTTGCCGTACCGGGGTGCGCTACCCACGCCCCAGCAGGTCGCCGCTTCGTTGAGTGCGCGATGTCGCGAATCATCGCGTCACCTTCCAGCGACAGGTCATAGTTTTCGGGGTGTTGAATAGCAACGAGCTATTCCGGCATGCCTTTTCGTTTGATAGTCCTTGAGACGGGACGCTCTGCCCGACCTCCCCTCCACCGACGAACGGCCAGACCGGAATCGACGAGCAGTCGGGAACCTGGTATTTCTGGGACTTTTTTCTGGCCGCGGCTTCTAGTCTCCTGGCCGTTGCCTCACTCGCCCGGTACCTTAGTCTGCGCTCCCTTACCCGGAAGCTCCCAATGAACGCGATCCTGATGGCGGCTGCCGCCGTCGTGCTGATGACCTCGTGCTCGGACCCTAACGCGCTTCCCCGCGCCACGGTCGGCGGCGAGACCCTCGAGGGTGTCCGATCCGGCAACGTGGCGGTGTTCAAAGGGATTCCGTACGCCCTCCCGCCGGTGGGCCCGCTCCGGTGGAAGCCGCCGGTACCGCGTCCGGAGGGCACGGGGGTCAAGTCGGCGGCCGCCTTCGGGCCGTCGTGCATTCAACCCCCGGCGGACATGGTCAACTTCGTCACCGCGGCCGCCAAGGTGATCGGAACGGCAGACCGGGTCACCGACCAGCCACTCAAGACCGACGAGGACTGCCTCTACTTGAACGTCTGGACCGGATCGATGGGGTCGGCGTCGAAACCTGTGATGGTCTGGATCCATGGCGGCGGCCACTACCTGGGCAGCGGCTCGGAGACCATGTACGATGGGGCGGCGCTGGCCCGGCGCGGCGTCGTCGTCGTGACGATCAACTA
>JBDTOH010000384.1:0-5834 GCA_039933355.1 Gemmatimonadota bacterium
CGCCCACCGTGCCCGGCGCCTAACTGACGGCAACGACGGTAAGACGGTAGGACGCTAAGACCTAGGCGGCGCCCACCGTGCCGGAGGCTGAGACGGATCGATCGGAGTGACGAGATTCAACCGATGCTTCGATCCCCCGATGAAGCGAACGGTCAGAGCGGACAACAAGAAAGCAGAGAACCCACGCCGTTTCTAAGCGAACCCGGCGAAGCACCCTGACGAAGCGTCGAACCTAGGAGATCGATCCGCTCAGTCCGCCCAATCCGATGTATCCGTCCTCCACCCTCCGGCCCAGATGGCCGCCCGACGAGCAAACCGCCGCGATGACTGCGCAGCGTTTCCTAACAGCGTGAGCCGATGATCAGCAAGACCCAGAACGACCAGTACATCTAACGAATCCGTGCGAAGCACCGTAACGGAGCCTCGAAGGCAAGCGATCGATCCGCTCAGTCCGCTCAATCCGATGTATCCGTCCTCACCTCCGTCCTAGATATCGGCCCGACGAGCGAACCGTCGCGATGACTTCTCCAGCGGCTCCCTAACGGTGCGAGCCGGTAATGTCCGCGCCGCCTGCCGCCGCGAGCTCGGCCCGCGCGACCTCGAGACCGGGGCTCTTCCGAGCTTCGAGGCTCCGAACCAGACCCGCCAGCGACCAGACGTTCTTCGGGAACCTGACCAGGTCCTCACGATAGATCCGTTCCGCCTCCGCCGGCTTCCCAGCCTCGAGCAGGACCGCGCCCAGCGCCTGTCGGACCGGCAGCGCCCACCACGGTGGCTCCATATACCCGAGCCCGTCTTCAATGACCATCGCCGCCCGAAACTCCTGCTCGGCAACTCTGAGCTGATGCCGGCGAGCCGCGATCTCTCCCGCAAGCGAATGACGCGCGATCTCGAGAATCCGGCGCGGAATCCCCTCCGGCGTCGCGGCGGCCCGCGCGGTCACGCTGTCGAGCAGCTTCACCGCTTCGGCGACACGCCCCGTCGCCGCGAGCGCCGTGCCTCGGAACGACTCCGCCACACCGAGCGCAACTGGAAAGTCGGCGCTCGGAAGCGGTCGCTCCAATAGTTCCTGCCACCGGCCGAACTTCGCGAGGACGGGCCGGTCGAAGACGAGCATCGGCTGGTATTCGGGAACCCCGAGCATTGCTTCGGGCGGCGTCTTGGCGACCGTCTCGCGAGCGGCGGTGAGCGCGGTCGCTTCTCGTCCGGCGAGGAGCGCGGCGAAGCTCAGGAAGTGGAAGTTGTGAGGGACGTAGAGGGCTGCATACGTCATCGACGGCCGCTCGACGGCCGCGAACGCGGAGTCGGCGTGGGTGGCATGCTCGTTATGCTCGATCGCGTCCGCATAGCGACCGACCCGCACGTAGATGTGCGCCGGCATGTGAACCAAGTGCCCCGCGCCCGGCATCAGCCGCGCCAACCGCTCGGCGCACGGCAGCGCGCGCTCCGGATAGGCAGCCTCCACCGCATGGATATAGAAGTGGCACGCGCCCGGATGCGTGCTGTCCCGAGCTACGACCCGTTCCAGCTCGTGCAGGAGCGTCTCGGTCCCCGCGGCGGGACTCCGGTCGGCGTTCCAATAGTTCCACGGCCGGAGGTCCATCAGCGATTCGGCGTAGAGTGTCGCGGCCTCGAGGTCGTCGGGAAACTTGGCGACCACGCCTGCCAAAGCCGTCGCGTAGGCGGAGTCGAGGCCGTCCCGCGCCTCGGGAGGCACCGCGGCATAACGCGTTCCGAGGGCTTCGATCAGCGCCCGCTCCCGGGGCGACGCCGTGCCGATCAGTCGCCTGGCTTGTTCCACCGCCCGCCACGCCGCAACCCCGCCGGCGGAGTCCATCGGCGCGTTGATGTTAGGCCCGAACGCCAGTGCGATGCCCCACTGGCAGATCGCGCAGTCGGGATCCTGGCGCGCCGCTTCCTCGAATGACCGGATCGCCTCGCCGTGGTTGAACGCATACGTGAGACGCATGCCCTGGTCGAAATACGCCTGCGCGGGCTCCGACCGGGTGGTGATCGGAACGTGAAGGCTGCCGAGGTCCGTGAAGAGCCTGACCTCGGGCTTGGATCCGGCCGGCGATCGTCCGCACGCGGCAGCGAATACGAGCACGACCGGGAGTGAGAGCTGGACTGGGCTTGTCTTCATATATCCTCCTGGCTTCCGAACACTACGGGTCGCCGGTTTCGGAGACTATCGGCCGACCGCGACGAAGGGCGTAGGACTCCGACCGACACCCAGGGCATCTGCCCGCACTCGCGCCCTCGCCTCGTCGCCCTCCGGGTCATTAGGGCTCGCGCCGGACGAAGAAGACTCCGAAGCCGAGTACCGCTCCACCGATGAGCACCCACTGGATCGCGTACGACAGGTGCGGGCCGTCATCGAGCGCCGGCGGCGTGATCCTGATCGGCAGGGTCCGCCCCCGAATGGTGTGTTCGGCCGGATGGTCGGGGTCCGCTTCGACGATCAGATAATAAGAAGCGACGGGGTAGGGCACTCGCCGCCGGATCGCGGCGAGGTCGAGCCGCTGCCAAGTCTCTTCGCCCGACCGTTTGAGCGGTTTCCCGTCCCCGAAGTCCGGCACCGGAAACAGGACGCCGCCGACCTGCTTGGGGCCCGGCTCACCATACTCCACCTTGCCGGGATCGATCGCGTCGGGTGCGGGGACGAATCCCCGATCGGCCAGCACCGCCGTATCCCTGCCCGTAAGAAGCAGGGGCGTGATGATATGCACTCCAGGCGTGCCCTGAACCAGGCGGTTGCGGATTCGGAACTCGTGAGCCGAGTCGAAAGCCCCCTGTGCGACGGCCCGGCGATAGGTCGGGTCGCCGGAAGGCTGCTCCCGGTTCAGGTCTACGATCGGGAGGTCCCGCTGGGCGGTGGCTTTCGCGTTGGCCGCCCGGCGGGTGATGAGCCGCTTGGTCTGCCAGGCCGCCAGTCCAAAGCAACCGGCCGCGACGACCAGGGTTGTTCCAAAGATTGTCCTTCGGACGATCGGGAGCATCCAAGTGTCTATCCTAGAGGACAGTTCGCCGGAGACCGCTGGAAGGGCCAAAATCAGTAAACCGTTTCACGATAACAAGATAAGCTGATGCCGGCGGCTGCGGCCCAGTGCTTGCTTATTGGTCTCGCGTTCGAGGGGTTGTGGACACCGGATTCCGATCCATGAACTGGTCAAACTGGGTGAGGGGGACGACGATGAAATCCCAATTACGAATCGCAGCGTTGTCGATGGCGGTGGCGGCTCTCGCGGCGAACAGCGCGGACGCGCAGCGGCGGCGCGGCCTGGTGGATGTCTCAGAACGATCGGATCGCCATGGGTTCTGGTTCCAGGCCGGGGTCGGCGCGGGCAAGGACCAATTCAAGTTCGCCGACGAAAACTCCTATGCGGACAATCCGACCAAGCCCACGTTCACCATCCGCATGGGCGGAACGGTGAGCCCCAACTTCCGCCTCGGCGGCGAGCTCACCAGCTACGTCAATTCGTTCACCAATGGCGCCGGCTATCGCACGACCGAGTATGTCGGCGGGCTGTTTCTGATCGGTCAATACTATCCCATCCGGGACGCCGGATTCTTCATAAAGGGTGGTGGCGGTTTGACCCGCAGTGGCGCCGACGTCTCTGGCGGCCAAGGCACTTCGGAGGACGGATTCGGGTTCACCGCCGGTGCGGGGTACGAGATCAGGCTCGGCCGCGCCATCTACCTGACTCCAACCGTTGATTGGTTCAACCATCGCTCGGGGCAGCAGGGGCAGCCGGACCTTCTCGAGCACGTGTTTTCGGTCGGCATCGGCTTCACGATTCAGCCCGGCCGGTAGCAGTCTCATTTCTGGAGCGGCGGTAAGGCGGTAATTCGATCTAATAACCCACGCGTCTCCGACAAGACACCTCGGGTTACCGTCTTACCGCCGCTCCCTTGTTCCACCTCGCGCCCCCGACTCGGGGGCGCCTTTCGTTTGTCCTACCCCTACCCCGACTTCCCCTCTCACACTCGACCCCTTGGCGCTGGATTCTGTCCCGGCCATGTTGTTCAGGTGGACGCCTACCGGTCGTGTCATCTCGCGGGCTGATCGAAGGGGTCGGCCTTACACGTCCCATATCGGCACAGACTGCACCCGTCGGCCAAGGCTGGCCGTCGGCTCGACTTTCAGGGAGACATCGATGCGAAAGACTTCGCGTTGGGGGGCGCAGCTCCTCCTTCTGGGCGCTGTCGTAGGGTGCAGTGATAGCCCGCTGGAGCCGGCCGACGTCGTTGGGACGTACAATGCCAGCGAGTTCACCGTCACCCTCAACGGCGTGCCGAGAGATGTGCTCGCGCTCGGCGGCCTGGTCACGATCGTCCTCAACTCGGATGGGACTACCACGGGGCGCTTCACAACCCCGGCGGTGGCGGGGCTGAGCACGGTCCCGGTCGATGAGAGTATGGAGGGCACCTACACGTTGCAGAGCTCGGACCGGGTCCGATTCGTTCAGGCCGCGAGCACCCTCATCACCGACCTGTTCTTCGTCTATCACCGCGGGCCGGCAACGCTCAACGGGTCGTTCAGCTTCGGAGCGCCCAACACCGGCCAGGTCGTTCTCGTATTGACCAAGCAATGACATCGATCTCTCGCATCTGCGTGGCGCTGCTGGCAACGACGGGCAGCGCCGGGACCCTGACTGCGGTCCAGGCTCAACGACTCCGCGACGGCCCCGCCATCAGCGTGATGGCGGGTCCCTCGCATTATGACCTTTCGGAAACGGGCACCGCGCTCGCGGCAGGGCTCAGGCTCGACATTCCGAGCGGCCGCTCAATGATCGTAGAGATCGGCGCGACCTACCTCAAGTTCCAGCCGAGCCAGGGTCCGAAGGTGAAGTACCTGCTGCCGGAGGTGAGCCTCCAGTACGTGTTGCCGGGCGCAGCGATCCGTCCGTATGTGGGCGGAGGCATCGGCGAAGGAGAATTTCTCTCAGGCCCCGGGACGAGCAAGTTTACCATGCACGCGACCGGCGGCGTCCGCGCGATGATAGCGAACGGGTGGGGCCTGCGGGGTGAGTTTCGGGCGCGTTCGGTAGATCCCTTCCGAGGCCACACGCTCGATCTCAGCTTCGGTGTGCTGAAGCGGTTCCGGTAAGGAGTCTCTTAAACGTCATCTCCTGAGCCTTAAGCCCTAACTGCCCAATTGACCTCTAAGCCATTACGGCCTATACTGTTGCCCGCGCCCTGGTGGTGAAACTGGTAGACACGCTATCTTGAGGGGGTAGTGCCGTAAGGCATCGCGGTTCGAGTCCGCGCCAGGGCATTCGACGAGGGCAGTAACGCAAACGGTCAATTGGGATCGCATTCAGGGGCTAACCGCGCCCCGGTGCCCCAGTTGGCCGTTCGGCTTTGGAGGAACCAATCCGGCCTGAGTCGCGCAACGGCAGGCCGCGGCCGTATGTTAGGGCCGACCCGATTCTCGATTCCCTATTCCCGTTCCGTACCCCATGCTGCGCGACACCACCATCACGGGCCTGCACCACATCACGGTCATCGCCGGCGACCCGCAAGCCAACGTCGACTTCTACGTCGGCGTGCTCGGCATGAGGCTCGTGAAGAAGACCGTAAACCAGGATGTGCCGGGCACCTATCACCTGTTTTATGCTGATGGCGCTGCGCACCCCGGTACGGACCTCACCTTCTTCCCCTGGCCGGACATGGCTCCCGGTCGGCGCGGCATCGGCCTCACGGTGGATGTGGCCCTCGCCGTTCCGGTCGGCAGTCTGAGCTTCTGGGCGAGTCAGCTGACGGCTGCCGGTGTGAGCGTTGGCGATCCGGAGCTCCGTTTTGGCGAACGGGTCCTGACCTGCACCGACCCT
>JBDTOH010000385.1:0-5831 GCA_039933355.1 Gemmatimonadota bacterium
GGCCCGTGCGCAAGAGCGCGGTCAGGACCACCTCGCGCCAATGCTTTCTGAGCACGTCGAGCGCCGGTGCTGCGGCGATCGCACCCGTGGCCTTGATGCGGGCAAAAACCGGGCTCTCGAGGATGCCAAGCCGGATGTAAAAGGATTTTCATAGGCGGGAATGCCGGTTTCAGGCCCCCGACGGATCGTTGCTGCCCCTTGCTCTCTCTTTCTCTAACCGCTCCGACGAGTCGGTCGGGTTAGTCCAATCGCCACACCGTACGGTCTCCTCCATCCGCCTAATCCGCATCGACCGCCGGCCTTGACCCTTTGAAGGTCCGAGATTCTCTGCCGCGAACCGACGTCAGGGCTTCTTCCAATCCAGGCTCAGCGGATCGGTTGCCGGAAAGACCTCGAGCAGCTGCGCCTCCGCCCGCCGCCGGAAAGCCGCGACCTCCTGGCTCAAGACTCGGTTCACCGCCTCGAGCCCCCTGGTCAGCGCGGCCTCGGCCTGACCCCACTCGAGCCGTTGGGCCTCCGTGGGCGCGTCCCAGGACGACGCGAGCGATCCGTACACTGAGCCGACGCGATTCGACACGGCGTTGTCGGTCTCCACAATGCCCTGCCGTCCCTGCGGGCCGAGGAAGATCTCCTTCACTTCGGTGAGCCTCTTCTTGAGGTCGTTCGCCGACGAGGCGAGCGACTTCGACGCGCTGTCGGTCTTCTTCCCCACCTGCTCCAGCACTCGATCGGCGCCCTTCTCCGCCGCTTTGAGCCGGTCGGACGCCTCCGTGACGACGTTCTGCCGCTGCGCAACCAGAATCAGGAGATCCTGCTTAGCCCGCCGATCAGCATCGGTGATCTGGAACCGCGGATCGGCTTGAACGGTCACGACTCCGGACACCTCCTGCGTGCCCTGCTTGACCTTCACGGTGTAGGTGCCGGGGAGGACGGGCGGTCCAGGCGGTTGCAACGCCGCGGGCGTCTCGTCCCCGGCCGGACGGCGCGGGCCGTCGCGCCGGAGATTCCACGCCGTGCGATTGATGCCGCGCTTCGCCGGCCCCTCGAGCTTCCGCACCACTTCGCCGTTCGCGGCCGCCACCTCGATGCTCACCTTGGCGCTGTCGCCGCCGTCCTGCACGTAGTAACTGAGCAGCGCGCCGTACGGCTTGTTAGGCCCCGCGAACTTGGCGTCCGCGAGGAAGCGCATGCCGGCCACCTGCTTGACTTGGTATTGAATGGTGGACGGAATCTCGAACAGATGGAGCGGCTTGTCCGCGATCGCGGGCTGGTCCGCGAGGGCGCGGAGCGGCCGCACGTCGTCCAGCACGTATGCGGCCCGGCCGTGGGTGCCGATGACGAGATCGTGGTCTCGCGGGTGCACAATCAGCGCCTGAACCGGCGCCCGGGGCAGCCCGCTCCGCCACAGCCGCCACTTCTGACCTCCGTTCAGCGAGACGTACATCCCATACTCGGTCCCGAGAAAGAGCAGGTTCTTGCTCACCGGATCCTGCTCGATCACGTGCACGAAGTTGAACGGCTCGATGTCGCTGGTGACGAGACTGGTCCAGGTGCGCCCGTAGTCCGTCGTCTTGAAGATGTAAGGCAAGTTGTTGCCGCGGCGGTGGTCGTCGAACACCGCCATCGCCGCGCCCCGATCGAACTTCGAGGCTTCGATGTGCGGCACCCAAGTGGCCTTCGGTACGCCGGAGATGCGGTCCACGGTATTGGTCCACGTCTTACCGCCGTCCCTGGTGACCTGCACGTTGCCGTCATCGGTCCCCACCCAGATCACGCCCTGCTCGACCGGGCTCGGCGCGATGGTAGTGATGGTGGTGTGATTCTCCGCCGCGGTGACGTCGTACGTGAGACCGCCGCTCTCGTACTGCTTCTGCTTGGTCGTGTCGTTGGTGGTGAGATCGGAGCTCAGGATCGTCCAGGTCTGCCCCAAGTCGCTCGTCCGGTGGAGAAACTGACTGCCGTAGTAGACCGAGCCGTCGAACGGATCGATCGCCATCCCGGTGTTCCAGTTGAATCGGAGCTTGACGCCCCCCGGGTGCACCGGCTGAATCGACTTCCATTCGCCGGTCTCGACGTCGGAACGGACCAGGCTTCCGCCTTGCGACATGGCGAACACGTAGCGTGGGTTGGTGGGGTGCGCGAGCACGGCGAACCCGTCGCCGAAGTCCACCTCGCGCCAGTGGTAGTAGCGAATGCCGCCGTTCTCCCACACGGAGCTCGGCCCCCGCCACGATCCGTTGTCCTGGAGCCCGCCCAGGATGTTGAACGGCGTCGCCATGTCCACGTTGATATGGTAGAACTGCGCGAGCGGGAGGTTCTCGACGAATTGCCACGTGTCGCCGCGGTCGCGGGAGATGTAGACGCCGCCGTCGTTTCCGTCGACGATGAACCGGCCGTCCTTTGGGTTGATGTAGAAGGCGTGGTGATCGACGTGGACCCGCTCGAAGGGAAGCAACGTGCGGAAGGTCTTGCCGCCGTCTTCACTGATGTCGAGCGGGCTCCGGATGTTGTAGACCCGGTTCTCGTTCTGCGGATCGACCCGCAGCTGCCCGTAATAGAACGGCCGGTCCCCGATGCCCTCGGTCCGGTTGACGACCTTCCAGCTCAGGCCGCCGTCGTCGGATCGCGCGATCACGCTTTTCTTGGCCTCGATCAGCGCGTACACCACGTTAGGATTGCTCCGGGAGAAGTCGAGCCCCATGCGGCCGAGGTCGCCTTCGGGCAGGCCGTCCTTGGAGGTGAGCTGCTTCCAGGTCTCACCACCGTCGAAGCTGATGTGAAGGCCGCTGGTCGGCCCGCCGGACTTGAAGGACCAGGGCCAGCGCCGGTGCTCCCACATCGCCGCGATGAGCTTGTTGGGATTGCTCGGGTCCATGACCAGGTCGCCGACCCCAGCCTGGGCGCCGGTGTAGAGGACCTTACGCCACGTCTTGCCGCCGTCGGTGGTCTTATAGACGCCGCGATCCTGGCTTTCCGCCCACGTGTTCCCGAGCGCCGCCACCCAGGCGACGTTAGGATCGGTCGGATGGACCAGGATCTCTTCGATGGCCCCGGTGGCCTCGAGCCCGAGGTGCTTCCAGGTCTTACCGCCGTCCATCGTCTTGTAAACGCCGGTACCCACCCCGGCCGAGTTGCGTCTATTCCGCTCGCCGGTGCCGACGTACACGATGTCGGGCGCGGGTTGGTAGATCGCAATGGCGCCGATCGAGCTCGCGGGATAGTCATCCATCATCGGAGTCCACGCCATCCCGCCGCTGGTGGACTTCCACAGCCCACCGGTCGCGGCCCCGACGTAGATGATGTTGGGATTGTCGTGAACGCCGTCGATCGCGGCGATCCGCCCGCTCATGCCGGTTGGGCCGACGCTTCGGGCTTTCATACCCGCGAAAAAAGCCGAGTCGAGCTGGGCCGAAAGGCCCGCGGGCGCGAGGATGACGAGAAGAAGCGCGACCACGGCGGCCGGTCGGCGGCGGTCCAATGAACGGAGCATGAACAGTTCCTGGGCTGGGTAGTCGTTCAAGAAAGCGACTCCCCCGACAACCGCAAGTCACCGCCCCCGCCCGTGCTACCCCTACCGTCTTACCGTCTTACCGTCTTACCGCCTTACCGCCTTACCGCCCTGGTCCGCCAGCTGCCCCACGGTCGCCACCGCCCTGCCTAACGACTCCGCCGGCGCGCCCGCGTAGCTCATCCGTAGATACGATCCGGTCGCTTCCGCGGGGAACCAATGGCGGCCGGGGCTCACGCTGATCTTGGCGGCGGCGGCCCGGCGCGCGAGCGCCACGTCGTCGACCCGGTCGCCAAGGCGGACCCACAGGTGCATGCCCCCCATCGGCAGCACCGCCAGGCTGGCGTCGCCGAAATGCTGGCGCACCGCAGCGGCCAGGACGTCGCGGCGCTCGGCCAACGTCGCCCGAAGCACGCGGAGATGGCGGAGCCATGCGGGCGCATGCACCACCTCGAGGGCCGCTTCCTGAATCGGTCCCGGAACGAAGAAATCGCTGATCACCCGGCTGGCGGTGAGCCGGGTCAGGGCCGCTCCGCGAGCGCAGATCGCCGCGATCCTGAGGCCCGGAGCCGCCGACTTCGTCAGCGAGCGGAGATAGACGCAGTGCCCGTTCCGGTCGCTGTTGATGAGCGGCCGGGGAGCGTGGGCCTCGAGGCTCAAGTCACGACACCAGTCATCCTCGATCAGAATCGCCCCGGCCGCGGCGACGACGTCGAGGACTTGCCGTCGCCGCTCTGCCGAAAGCGACGCACCCGTTGGGTTCGCATAGGTCGGCTGGCAATAGAAAAGCCGGGCGCCGGAGCGGGCGAACGCGCGCGCCAAGTGCTCCGGCAGCACGCCGTCGCGATCGGTCGGCACCGGCACCAGCTCGAGGCCGGCCGCGCGGGCCGCGACGATCGCGCCGACATACGTCGGTGACTCGATCAGGAGCGGGGATCCGGGCGTGGTGAGCGCGCTGAAGGCGGTCCCGATCGCGGCCTGCGACCCGGGACAAATCAGCACCTCGTGCGAGGTGATCGGGTCGCCGATCTGGCGCGCGAACCAGGCCCGGAGCGCCTCGATTCCTTCGAGCGGCATCCGGCCCCACACGCCAGGCCGCCGGGCTGCGCGGCCCAGCGCCGTGCTCACCAGCGAGAGCGCCTGCAGGTCCTCCGAGGGATAGCCGCCGGCCAAGTTGATCGCGCCGGGGACCGGCAGCGCCAGCATCCCCTCGATCGCCTCCGCCGAGATTCGCGCGGGGCCTAACGCCGCCGCCTGCCACCCGAAATCCATCGCCGGCGCCGGCTCCTCCCGCTCGGCCACGAACGTGCCGTGACCGGGCCGGGCATCGATCAGCCCTTCGCTCACCAACGTCGCGACCGCGTGGCGGACCGTGACGGGACTGACTCGATGGCGCGCCATCAACGCCCGCACCGTCGGCAGGCGCTTGCCAGGACCCAGGCGAACGACGTCGCGCCGGAGGAGTTGCACGAGCCGAGTAATGCTGCTACTCTGTTCCATGAGAGACAACGATAGCGCTATCATCGCGGCGGGGAAAGCGCTTCCCTCCCCCGCCCCTCTTCGGGATCTCCTCCTCGACGCCGCCGATCGCGGCATCCGATACCGCGAGTCGCTCGACTCGCGGCCGGTCGCGCCCACCAAAGAGGCCGTCGCCGGTCTCGACCGGTTCCGCCAGCCGCTGCCTGCAACCGGCACCGACCCGCGCGCGGTGCTCGCGTTGCTCGACGAGGTCGGTTCGCCGGCGACCGTCACGATGGCCGGCGGCCGCTACTTCGGGTTCGTGAACGGCAGCTCGCTCCCGGTCACGGTGGCGTCGAACTGGCTCGCGACCGCGTGGGACCAGAACTGCGCCCTCCATGTGATGTCACCCGCCGTCGCGGTGATCGAAGAGGTGGCGCTCCGCTGGACCCTCGACGCGCTCCGCCTACCGCCCGGCTGCGGCGGCGCGCTCGTCACCGGCGCCACCATCGCCAATTTCACCGCGCTCGCGGCGGCGCGACACGCCGTGCTCGAGCGGGCCGGATGGGACGTGGACAACGACGGCCTGTTCGGCGCCCCGCCGATCACCGTGGTGGTTGGTGAGGAGGTCCACGCCACGATCACTCGTGTGCTCGGGCTCCTCGGACTCGGCAGAACGCGAACCGTTGCGGTGCCGGTCGATGGTCAGGGCCGGATCCGGCCGGTGGCGCTTCCCGTGATCAATGGTCCCACCATCGTCTGTATCCAGGCCGGCAACGTGAACACCGGCGCCTTCGATCCCGCGCGGGAGATCTGCGATTGGGCCCACGCCGGCGGGGCCTGGGTCCACGTCGATGGCGCGTTC